>NZ_JBEOXS010000030.1:0-96104 GCF_040296705.1 Streptomyces sp. NPDC002055 | reverse complement strand
CACCGTCGCGATGCCCAGCCGAAGGGCAAAACGCGCACGATCGTCATCACGTCGGCCGTCGCTGCCGCGGCGCTCGTCGGCCTCTCCGTGTTCGCCGGCCTCCGCGACAGGCTCGGTCCCGGCGTCCGCGGCCGGTGCCGGGGCGGCCTCGGCGCCGCCGTCGCCACAGGGCGCGCAGCCGCCGGAGTGCGAACCGCACCCGCCGCCCGCCGCCGCCAGGGCGTCGGCGCGGTGCTCGGGCAGCGTCGTCGTACCGGCGCCCTCCACCTCGAAGCCCGCGTCGGCGATCATGTCGAGGTCGGCCTTGCCGGCCTGGCCCTCACTGGTCAGGTAGTCGCCGAGGAAGATCGAGTTGGCCAGGTGCAGCGCGAGCGGCTGCAGCGACCGCAGGTGCACCTCACGCCCGCCGGCCAGCCGCACCTCGACGTCCGGGCAGACGAAACGGACCATCGCGAGGATCCGCAGCGCCCGCTGCGGGGTGAGGTTCCACTCCTTGGCGAGCGGGGTGCCCTCGAACGGGATGAGGAAGTTGACCGGCACCGAGTCCGGGTCCAGCTCGCGCAGCGAGTAGACCACGTCCACCAGGTCCTCGTCCTTCTCGCCCATGCCCGCGATCAGACCCGAGCAGGCGGACAGACCCGCGGCCTGGGCCTGCTGCACCGTCGACACCCGGTCGGCGTAGGTGTGCGTGGTGGTGATCTCGCCGTAGGTGGCTTCCGAGGTGTTGAGGTTGTGGTTGTACGCGTCCGCGCCCGCCGCGCGCAGCCGCTCCGCCTGGCCGTCGTTGAGCAGCCCGAGGCAGGCGCAGACCTCGACGTCCTCGTTGTTCTCCTTGATCGCCTCGATCGTCTTCGTGACCCGGTCCACGTCCCGGTCGGTCGGCCCGCGCCCGCTCGCCACCAGGCACACCCGCTTGGCGCCGCCGGCCACACCCGCATCCGCCGCCGCGACGGCCTCGTCCGGCTTCAGCCAGGTGTACTTCAGGATCTCGGCCTTCGAGCCGAGCCGCTGGGAACAGTACGAGCAGTCCTCGGGGCAGAGCCCGGACTTCAGGTTGACCAGGTAGTTCAGTTTCACCCGGCGGCCGAACCACTGGCGGCGCACCTTCCCGGCCGCGGCCACCACGTCGAGCAGCTCGTCGTCCGACGTGGCCAGTACCGCAAGCGCCTCGTCCCGGGTGGGCAGCTCGCGACGCAGCCCCTTGTCCACCAGCGTGTTCAGCAGATCCATGGCGCAGATCCTTGCCTACCGCACCGCTCCCGGCCAAGGAGGGACGGCACAAGACGCCCCTATCGAGGTGTGTGTATTGCCACACCCTGCCCGGCGCATCCCCCGACTACGGTTTGGGCAGACCCCACAGACGCGAGGACGGCCGATGCCCCACGACCCGTTCGACTGGATCGACGAGCAGGCGCGGGCGCGCCACCGCGCCGGGCTGGTCCGCACGCTGCGGCCGCGACCGGCCGACTCCCCGCTGCTGGATCTGGCGAGCAACGACTATCTGGGGCTGGCCCGCCACCCCGAGGTCACCGAGGCGGCCGCCGCTGCCGCCCGCCGGTGGGGCGCCGGAGCCACCGGGTCCCGCCTGGTCACCGGCACCACCGAACTGCACGCCGAGCTCGAGGGGGAACTTGCCCGGTTCTGCGGCTTCGAGGCCGCTCTGGTGCTCTCCTCCGGGTACGCCGCCAATCTCGCGGCCGTCACCGCGCTGAGCGGCCACGGCACCCTCCTGGTCTCCGACGCCGGCAACCACGCCTCGCTCATCGACGGCTGCCGCCTCTCCCGGGCCGGGACCGCCGTCGTCCCGCACGCCGACCCGGCGGCCGTCCGCAAGACCCTCGGGGCGCACGAGGGGCCGGCCGTCACCGTCACCGACTCCGTCTTCTCGGTCGACGGCGACGCCGCACCGCTGCCCGAGCTGGCCTCGGCCTGCCGTGCGCACGGGGCGGCCCTGCTGGTCGACGACGCCCACGGGCTGGGCGTCCTCGGCGAGGGCGGGCGCGGCGCCCTGCACGCGGCCGGGCTGGCCGGGGCGCCGGATGTGGTCGCCACGGCCACCCTCTCCAAGTCCCTCGGCAGCCAGGGCGGCGTGGTCCTCGGCCCCGCCCGGGTGATCGAGCACCTGGTGAACACGGCCCGGACCTTCATCTTCGACACCGGGCTCGCGCCGGCCGCCACCGGCGCCGCCCTGGCGGCCCTGCGGCTGCTCGCGCGCTCGCCGGAGCGGGCGGAGCGGGCCCGCGCGGTCGCCTCCGGCCTGCACGGACGGCTCACGGCGGCCGGCCTCGCCGCCGTCCGGCCGGACGCCTGTGTGGTCTCGGTGCGGGCTCCCTCCCCGGAGGCGGCCGTGCAATGGGCGGCCGACTGCCGCTCCGCCGGACTGGTCGCCGGCTGTTTCCGCCCCCCGTCGGTGCCCGACGGCATCTCCCGGCTGCGGCTGACGGCACGCGCCGATCTGACGGACCGGCAGATCGAGGAGGCGGTCGCCACCATCGTCGCGGCGGCCCCGGACGGTGCGGCGGCCGGCTGACCCCGCCGCGCCGCCCCGCACTCCGGACCGCATGCGGGGGCGTCCGCTCCGACAGCCTGCGAGCCCCTGTCACGGAGTTGTCCTGCCGGGGACATGCGCTGTCCACATCCGGTCTTCCGTCGGAGAGTTCACTGCTTCGGGCGACAGATTTCCGTACATCTTGGGGGATCACCCCCGACACCGCAGTATCAGTGGCACTCTGACGCGAAGCGGCCGTCCGAACCCGAGCCCGACCCCGTCGTGCAACGCGTAGGACCCCGGACGGTGGGAAGGGACAGCGTTGCCATGGCAGACCACCTGGAAGCCTCCGTCACCTTGCCGAGCGATCCGGTCTCGGTCGCCACAGCCCGCCGCCGCGTGACGGAGGTGCTGACGGAGTGGGGCCTGCCGGAGGGCGCCGAAGCGGCCGACACCGTACGCCTCATCGTCTCCGAGCTGGCCACCAACGCCATCCTGCACACCTTCGGCCAGTCGCCCACCTTCACCGTCGTCCTGCAGCTCGAACGGGACGAGACCCTCCGCATCGGAGTCACCGACAGCCACCCCCGCTGGCCGCAGCGGCTGCCCGCGGCGGTGCAGCAGGACAACGGCCGCGGCCTCGTGATCATCAGGTCGCTCACCGCCGAATCCGGCGGCAGGCTCTCGGTCACGCCCACGGCCGACGGCGGCAAGACGGTCTGGATCCGGCTGCCGTGGACCACCCCGGCCCTCTGACCGCCGCCGCTCACCGTCGTCCGGGTGTCCCGGTCCCGCCCCGTCCGGCGCGGCGTCCGGCGCGGGCATCGTCCGCCGGGCGCCGCGCGCGGCACACCGGATCCCCTGGCCCCGGTCTCCGGGCACGGCCTGTCGTGTCTCAGCCCGCCTGTTCCGTCCTGGCCCCGCACGGCGCCTGCTCATGCCGTCGACCCGCGCTCCACAGCACTCCGTTCCACACAGAACTCGTTGCCCTCCGGGTCGGCCATCACCACCCAGCCGAGCCCCTCGCCGTCACGGCGGTCGGCCACCACCGTGGCGCCGAGGGCGGCCAGCCGCTCCACCTCGGCGTCCCGGGTTCCGGTGGCCGGCTGGATGTCCAGGTGGATCCGGTTCTTCACCGACTTCTCCTCCGGCACACGCATGAACAGGAGCCCGGGCACGCCCGGTTCGCCCGCGGTGAGCAGCGCGAAATCGTTCGCCGGGTCGGTGTCCTCGACGCGGTAGCCGGTGAGCGCCGACCAGAACTGCGCCAGCGCGTGCGGGTCACGGGAGTCGACGGTGATGTGCCGGACGGGGTTGAGAAAAGGCATGCTGCTCCCAGGTCGCCGGGGCCGGAGGTCTGCCGGTGCCGCCGAAGCTACTCCTGGGCACCGACAGCCGACAGGAGCCACCGCCGGCCGCCGGTGCCGTCGTACGGGCCGCCGCCCCCGGGCGGCCCGGTACGCTGGTCGGTTCAGTCCCTGCCGACTCGTCAGTTCACCCGTGCATAGGTGACGTTGCGGGTCCAGATCGTCTCCAGACGGACCCGGGCGCCGGTCCGCGGCGAGTGCCAGATCTTGTTGTCGCCCGCGTAGATGCCCACATGGTTGATCCCGCCCGGCGAGCCGAAGAAGACCAGGTCACCCGGCTGCCGTTGGGACGCCGGGAGGTGCCGGGTGTGGTGGTACTGCTGGGCGGCGGTGCGCGGAAGCTGCTTGCCCGCGAGCCGGAACGCGTACTGGGTGAGCCCCGAGCAGTCGAACTGGTACGGCCCTTCGGCGCCCCAGACGTACGGCGCGCCCTGCTTCGAGGCGGCGATCTGCAGCGCCCGGATCCCGGGTGTCAGCGTGGTCCGCTTGGGCCGGGGCGCCTTCGGCTTCGTCGGCTTGGCGGGCCTGGGTCTGCGGTGCGCCGGCTTCGCGGGCTCCTCCCGGGGCGCCTGGGTCCTCGGCGGTTCGCGCCGCGGCGGCTTCCTCCTGGGCGGCTCGGCCTTCGGTGGCTTCGGCCGCTCCGGCGCCGTCCGGGGCGGTTCGGGCTTCGGCCGCGGCAGTGTCGCCGAGGCGTCGGCCTTCGGGGGCCGCGCTGCCGGTACGCCGGTCCCCGGAGCCGGCGGGCCGGCCGGTCTGCCCGGGGCGTCCGGCGGGCCGGTCCGATCAGGGGGCGGTTCCATCCCGGGCGCGGCCCGCTCGACCATGGGCGGAGCCATGCCGGGCGGCGCGGGCGGTCCGGAGCGGGGCAGCTCGGTGCCGGGTGGCGCCGTCGTGCCCCGGGGCGGCCGGACGCCGCTGCCCGCCGTGGCCGTGCCCCCTGCGCCGAGTGCCGGGGAGACCGTACTGACCTGGGACGTCTCCGGGACGGGAGCGGCCTGGGCCGGGGCGGAGCCGGGGCCCAGCAGGGTGCCGCCCACGGCGGCGAGCGTGAGCGCCGATGCGGCGCCCGCCCGGGAGAACAGGGAGGGGACGTGCGTTGGTGCGGCCATGTGCGACCCTTCGTCAGCCGCCTGTGAGGGATGGCCTGTCGGGTTCGGGACGGCGAAGTGGCCCGGCCGCGGGCAGCGGCTTCACCCCAGGAGCGGACCGTTGCCCGGCCCACGGCCGCGGTCCGCCCCGCACTGCTCGGGTCCTCCACTCCTGCCGAAAGCACTCTCTGTCGACCCGTCATCCGGGACGGCGGCAGGATTCGGCGTCCGTCCGGACCGCCCCGCCGCGGCGGCGGGGCTTGTCGTTCCCGGATGCTCCCTGCCGCCGCCGTGGATTCCGGACCGACGCGACCTTGTGTGATCTTCATCACATGCGTGGCGTGCGAGTGAGTAGTGCTCTTTTCTGCATTCCTGCCTAATGAGGGAATTCCGGGCGTCGGCGGGCCCCCGCCCCGCCTGCACCCGCTCCGTCCTCCGCGCAAGTCGATCAGTGCGAGGGTCGGCCCGAAGGTCCATCGATTGAGCGAGGCCGTTCAGCCGTAGCTGAGGGCGCGTCAGGTGACGGGTCGTCGGATCACGTCGAACGGCCGGCCGCCCGATCTGTCACGTGGCGCCCCGTCAGCCCGCGCTCTCCGGGGGCAGGGTGGCCCGCGCCGCGCGGCGCTCGCCGTCCAGGACCCGCAGGGCTCGCGCCAGCGTCGTGGCGTGCAGCCGGCTCTCCCCGCGGTCGTGCATGAGGGTCAGCGCGTCCCGCAGGGCGGTGGCCCGGCCGACCAGGGCCTGCGCCGCGCGCAGAGCGCCGTAGGTGTGTGCGGCCCGCGCCGGGTTGATCCGACCGACCTGATCCAGCACCTCCAGATACCGGTCGACCAGCTCGCACTCCGCCCGGGTCAGGGCGGGCAGCGGGGGCAGCTCGGGCAGTGGCTTCATGGCTCACCCGGCCCGGCGGGGGGCCGACTGCTTGCGGCTGCCCAGGATGTGGTCGGCCAGCCCGTAGGCCACTGCGTCCTCGGCTCGGAAGATCTTGTCCCGTTCGATGTCCTCGGCGATCTGCTCGCGTGGCCGGCCGGTGTGCCGTGCCAGCAGTTCCTCGAGCAGGCCGCGCAGTCGCAGCAGCTCGTTCGCGTGGATCTCCAGTTCCGACGCCTGCCCCTGGACCGGCTCGGAGAAGGACGGCTGGTGGATGAGGATGCGGGAGCCGGGCAGCATCAGCCGCTTCCCGGGCGCCCCGGCCGCGAACAGCACCGCGGCCGCGGACGCGGCCTGCCCCAGGCACACGGTCTCGATGTCGCAAGTGACGAACTGCATCGTGTCGTGGATCGCCGTCATCGCGGTCAGCGATCCGCCGGGGGAGTTGATGTACAGCGAGATGTCACGGTCCGGCGCGGCGTGCTCCAGGTGCATGAGCTGCGCGATGACGTCGTTGGCCGAGGTGTCGTCGACCAGCGAGCCGAGGAAGACGATCCGCTCGTCGAGGAGCTTGGAGTACGGATCCGTCGTGCGCACCCCCGAGCCGGTGCGCTCGGAGAACTGCGGCAGGACGTGGCGGGCGGTGGGGCGGTCCATCGGTACACCTTTCGTCGGTGCTCCGGAAGGAGCGAAGCGTCTGTAAAAAATGTACAGGACGTACATCCCGTTAGAATGGGGAGCATGGCCTACGAGATTCCGGTGACGCAAGCCCGCGCAGAGCTCGCGGAACTGATCAACCGCGTCGTGTACGGCGGTGAGCGGGTGGTCGTCACCCGCCACGGCAAGCCCCTCGTGGCGCTGGTTTCAGCAGCTGACCTGCAGCAACTCGAAGAGGCGGAGAGCGCCCCGGACGACCAGGTGATCAGCACGGTCTCGGTGGTGCGCCCCGGCGAGTCCGCTACCGGCGAACGCCGCCGCTTCGGCATCGCCGCGGAACACCGCGGTCCGGAGACCGGGGACCGCAACCGGGACGGCTGACCGCGCAACTCCCTTGTCGTGCCGGGCCGTTCGCGGAGCGGCGCCTTCACAGGGCGAGCGCCGCCAGGGCGGCACCCGCGTCACGGGCCTCATATCGATGCCGCAGGAGCGGTCGGCACCGTGCGACGGGAAAGTTAACGTCACGGAAACGCCCACGAAGTAGCCTGCGGCAACGAACCCGGAACGGCCGTCCCCGCGGGCCGGTGCGGCAGAGCGGCCACCGCCACGGCGTGTGGTACGCCTGTTTCCGCGACGCGCCGCGCCGCAGCCCGGGGACGGCATCCGGGCAGCTCCCGCCGCAGGACCGGGAGCGTCGACGACGGTGAGGTGGGAAGCGTGCAACTGACCCCGCACGAGCAGGAACGGCTGCTCATCCATGTAGCGGCGGACGTCGCCGAGAAGCGCAGGGCGCGCGGGGTGCGGCTGAACCACCCCGAGTCCGTCGCCCTCATCACCGCGCACATCCTGGAGGGCGCCCGCGACGGCCGCACCGTCGCCGAACTCATGCGCACCGGCCGCAAGGTGCTCACCCGGGACGACGTCATGGAGGGCATCCCCGAGATGATCCACGACGTCCAGGTCGAGGCGACCTTCCCGGACGGCACCAAGCTCGTCACCGTCCACGAGCCGATCAGCTGACGGGGAGTGCGCGGATGATCCCCGGAGAGGTGCTGTTCGAGGACGCGCCGGTGCCGCTCAACGCCGGCCGCCCCGTCACCCGAGTCACCGTTCTCAACGCCGCCGACCGGCCCGTCCAGGTCGGCTCCCACTACCACTTCGCCGAGGCCAACCCCGGTCTCGACTTCGACCGTGCGGCCGCCCGCGGCCTGCGGCTCAACATCGCCGCGGGTACGGCCGTCCGCTTCGAACCGGGCATCCCCGTCGAGGTCGAGCTCGTGCCGATCGCCGGGCGGCGGATCGTGCCCGGGCTGCGCGGCGAGACCGGAGGCGCCCTGTGACCGGCGGACACCGGCCCGTCGGGGCGTGTTCGGGACGAGCCGCGGGCCCCCGGAACGTCGGAGCGGGCTCCGGACGGGCCGCGGGCACCCGGTGTTCCGGCGAGGCAGCCGGCACGCAGCACAGCCGCACCCGCGGCGGAACCCACGACGAGGTGCACCATGGCTGAACTCTCCCGTGCCGCATACGCCGATCTCTTCGGCCCCACCACGGGCGACCGCATCCGGCTCGCCGACACCGCCCTCCTGATCGAGATCGAGCGCGACCTGTCCGGCGGCCCCGGAGCGGCGGGCGAGGAAGCCGTCTTCGGCGGCGGCAAGGTGATCCGCGAGTCCATGGGACAGGCCCGGACCACCCGTGCCGAGGGCGCCCCGGACACCGTGATCACCGGCGCCGTCGTCCTCGACCACTGGGGCGTGATCAAGGCCGACATCGGCATCCGGGACGGCCGGATCACCGGCCTGGGCAAGGCCGGGAACCCCGACACCATGGACGGCGTCCATCCCGCCCTGGTCATCGGGCCGGAGACCGAGATCATCGCCGGGAACGGCAGGATCGTCACCGCGGGCGCCATCGACGCGCACGTCCACTTCATCTGCCCGCAGCTCGTCGACGAGGCCCTGGCCTCGGGCATCACCACGCTCGTCGGTGGCGGCACCGGACCCGCCGAGGGCACCAAGGCGACCACCATCACCCCCGGCCCCTGGCATCTGGCCCGCATGTTCGAGGCGATGGAGGCCTTTCCGGTCAACATCGGGCTGCTCGGCAAGGGCAACACCACCTCTCGCGAGGCGATGCACAGCCAACTGCGCGGCGGCGCCCTCGGATTCAAGATCCACGAGGACTGGGGTGCCACGCCCGCCGCCATCGACGCCTGTCTGGGCGTGTGCGAGGAGACCGGCGCCCAGCTCGCCATCCACACCGACACCCTGAACGAGGCGGGATTCGTCGGGGACACCCTCGCGGCGATCGCCGGCCGCACCATCCACGCGTACCACACCGAGGGGGCGGGCGGCGGGCACGCGCCGGACATCATCACCGTGGTCTCCGAGCCCCATGTGCTGCCCAGTTCGACGAATCCGACCCGCCCGCACACCGTGAACACCGTCGAGGAGCACCTCGACATGCTGATGGTGTGCCATCACCTCAACCCGGCGGTGCCGGAGGACCTGGCCTTCGCCGAATCCCGCATCCGGCCCAGCACCATCGCCGCCGAGGACGTGCTGCACGACCTCGGAGCGATCTCGATCATCTCCTCCGACTCCCAGGCCATGGGGCGCATCGGCGAAGTGGTGCTCCGCACCTGGCAGACCGCCCATGTCATGAAGAAGCGGCGGGGAGCCCTGCCCGGGGACGGCCGGGCGGACAACCACCGCGCCCGGCGCTACGTGGCGAAGTACACCATCAATCCCGCCGTCGCCCAGGGCCTGGACGGCGAGATCGGGTCCGTGGAGACCGGCAAGCTCGCCGATCTGGTGCTCTGGGACCCGGCGTTCTTCGGCGTCAAACCCCGGCTGGTGCTCAAGGGCGGGCAGATCGCCTGTGCGCAGATGGGTGACGCCAATGCCTCCATCCCCACCCCGCAGCCGGTGATGCCCCGCCCGATGTTCGGGGCGACCGGCCGGGCCCCGGCGGCCAACTCCGTCAACTTCGTCGCCCCCGCGGCGCTCGAGGACGGGCTGCCCGAACGGCTCGGTCTGGACAAGCGGTTCGCCGCCATCAGCAGTACCCGGGGCGTCGGAAAGGCCGACATGCGGGAGAACGACGCGCGCCCGCAGGTCGTGGTCGACCCGGACACCTTCACGGTCACCATCGACGGCACGGCCGTCGAGCCGGAGCCCGCGGAGGAACTGCCCATGGCCCAGCGGTACTTCCTCTTCTGACCTCTCCGAAACGGGCGGCCCGCACGATGAGCACCCCCCTCGGCCCGCCGGTACGGCGGGCCGCCACCGGCGTCGCGGTGGACCCGGCGCCCTCCGCCGGCCCGCCACCCGCGTTCGGCACCTTCGGCTGCGGCACCGCGCCCGGCCCCGGCGGGCCCCTCGCCGACCGCGGGGAATCGCCGGACGGCCCGGCCCACAGCCCGGTCACCGCGAGCCGCAGCGGCAAAGCGGCCGCCGACGCACCGGACGGGACCGGGCCGCCCGCGGGCCGTGCCGCGTTGCTGGTGCTCGCCGACGGGCGGTTCCCCGCGGGCGGGCACGCCCACTCCGGGGGAGCGGAGGCCGCCGTGGCGGCCGGCCGCATCCGCGACGCCGCGACCCTGAGCGACTTCTGCCGCGGCCGGCTGCACACCGCGGGGCTGGTGGCCGCCGCGCTCGCCGCCGCGGCGGCCGCCGGCCTCGACCCGGTCCTGCTGGACGAGGCCGCCGACGCCCGGACCCCGTCCCCCGCTCTCCGCGTCACCGCCCGGCGGCTCGGGCGTCAGATGATGCGGGCGGCGCGGGCCGTCTGGCCCTCCCCGGAGCTCGACGCCCTGGCCGCCGCCCGGCCGCGCGGGGTGCACCAGCCCGTCGTCCTCGGCCTGGCCGCCCGCGCCGCGGGGCTGACGCCGCTCGACGCCGCGCACGCCGCCGGATACGAATCCGTCAGCGCCCCGGCCACCGCCGCGGTGCGGCTGCTCGGTCTCGACCCGTTCCAGGCCACCGCGGTCCTCGCCCGGCTGGCACCCGCGCTCGACCGGGTCGCCGGGCGGGCCGCCGTCGCCGCGCAACAGGCCCTCCACGACGGCGTGGACGCCCTCCCCGCGGCCTCCGCACCGCTCCTCGACATCGCAGCCGAGCGGCACGCCGGCTGGTCCGTACGTCTCTTCGCCTCATAGCCGGAATCTCCGACCCGCGATCCCGAACCACTGGAGCCGACATGCACCTGGATCACCCGGAAACCTTTCCCCAGCGGCACACTTGGAGTGCGCCCGACGCCGTGCGGCCCGACGGCACCCGCCGTGCGCTGCGCGTCGGCCTCGGCGGACCGGTCGGCTCCGGCAAGACCGCCACGGTCGCCGCGCTCTGCCGCGCCCTGCGCGACGAACTCTCCGTCGCCGTCGTCACCAACGACATCTACACTCGTGAGGACGCGGCGTTCCTGCTGCGCAACGCCGTCCTGCCGCCCGAGCGCATCACCGCGGTCGAGACCGGGGCCTGTCCGCACACCGCCATCCGCGACGACATCTCCGCCAACCTCGAAGCCGTCGAGGAGCTGGAGGAGGCCATCGCCCCCGCGGGCGGGCTCGACCTCGTCCTCATCGAGTCCGGCGGCGACAACCTGACGGCCACCTTCTCCAAGGGACTGGTCGACGCCCAGATCTTCGTCATCGACGTCGCGGGCGGCGACGACATCCCGCGCAAGGGCGGGCCGGGCGTCACCACCGCCGATCTGCTCGTCGTCAACAAGACCGACCTCGCCCCGTACGTCGGCTCCGACCTGGACCGCATGGCCCGGGACGCCGCGGAGCAGCGCGGTGAACTGCCCGTCCTGATGACCTCTCTGGTCGCCGAGGACGGCGTCGAGCCGATCGCCGACTGGGTGCGGGAGCGGCGCGCCGCGTGGCTCGCGGAGCCCGTATGAGCGGAAGCGGTAACAGCGGGGCGCGGGCGGCTGGTTCACGGGTGAACGGAGCCGAGGCGACCGGTGCGCGGGGGAGCGGTGCCGCGGTCCGGGCCGCCGCCCGGATCACCGCCGCTCCGGACGGGCGCGGCGGAACGGCCCTGCCCGTTCTCGACGGGGACGGCCCGCTCGCCCTCCGCCGGGTCCGGGCCCCGGGATCCGCTGCCGGTGTCTGTGTCATCGGTGCCATGAGCGCGCCGCTGGGCGGTGACCGGATCCGTCTGGATGTGGCCGTGGAGCCGGGGGCGGCACTGCGGGTGACCGCGGCCGCGGCCACCGTCGCCCTGCCCGGCCGTGCCGCGGGGCCCGCGACGTACGACGTCGACGTACGGGTGGGGGAGGGGGCCGAACTGCACTGGCTCCCCGAGCCGTTGATCTCAGCCGCCGGCAGCGATCTGCTCCTCACCACGCGCGTCCGGCTGGCTCCGACGGCCCGCTTGGTGCTGCGCGAGGAGCAGGTGCTCGGCCGCTCCGGCGAGCGGCCGGGCCGGCTCGTCAGCCGGCTCACCGTGCGCCGTGGCGACCGGCTGGTGCTCGACCAGGAGACGTCCTACGGTCCCGGGGCCCCCGGCTGGGACACCCCGGCCGTCCTGGACACGCACCGGGCCGTCGGCCAACTCCTCATCGTCGACCCGGCCTTCGAGGACGAACTCCCCGAGGCCCGGTGTCTCGGTGACGGGCCGGCGGACGGGGAAGGGGCGGTCACCCCGCTGCCCGGCCCCGCGGTCCTGGCCACCGCGCTGGCGCCGGACGCGCTGCGGCTGCGGCGGATGCTCGACTCCGCACTGCCCGGCCCGGGATGAGCGGAGCCGGCGTCCCGCCCGCGGCGGCACCGGGGACGGTGGGCCTTCCGTCCCCGAGGGCGTCCTCCGGCCGGGCGGGGCGGCCCCGCCCGGCCACGGTCCTGCGGATGCCCTGGTGGGGGATACAGGGGACGGAAGTTGACGTCTTGGTAAAGATTCGGTCGCACGATCTATCGCACCACCGGGCATAGACGGAAGGATCCTCCTGCAAGCTCTGTGATCACCGCCGCCCGAGGCGGCGTACCCAGCAGGGGGAAACAACGTGAGACGCACAGCAGTGCTCGGCTCGGCCGGCACTCTGATAGCGGGAACGCTGATCGTCGGGGCCATGACCGCCCCCAGCGCCAGCGCCGACGCACAGCAGAACAACGGCGGCAACGCCGAGGCCCGGGGCGTCCGGGCCGCCGCGGCCCGCGCCGCGCAGCAGGGCATCGACTGGAAGGACTGTCCTGCGGACTGGAGCCTTCCCAAGCCCATCCAGTGCGGCTACGTCAGCGTTCCGCTCGACTACACCAAGCCGAACGGCCGCACGATCAAGATCGCGGTGGACCGTATCGGCAACACCGGCACGGCCGGGGAGCGCCAGGGCGCCCTGATCTACAACCCGGGTGGCCCCGGTGGCTCCGGGATGCGGTTCCCGCTCCGGGTCACGAGCAAGAACCCGCTGTGGACCAAGACCTCCAAGGCGTACGACTTCGTGGGCTTCGACCCGCGCGGCGTCGGCCGTTCCACGCCCATCTCCTGCGTCGACCCCCAGGAGTTCGTGAAGGCGCCCAAGCTGGACCCGGTGCCCGACAGCGAGGCCGACAAGCGCGTCCAGCGCAAGCTGGCCAAGGGCTACGCGGACGGCTGCAAGAAGCGCAGCCGGACGATGCTCCCGCACATGACCACGCCCAACACCGCACGCGACATGGATGTCATCCGTGCCGCGCTCGGCGAGAAGAAGCTCAACTACCTCGGCGTCTCGTACGGCACCTACCTGGGCGGCGTGTACGCCACGCTGTTCCCGAAGCACACCCGCCGCATGATCGTCGACAGTGTGGTCAACCCGTCGCGCGAGAAGATCTGGTACCAGGCCAACCTGGACCAGGACGTCGCCTTCGAGATGCGCTGGGACGACTGGAAGGCGTGGGTCGCCAAGAACGACGCCGCCTACCACATCGGCAACACGCCGCAGAAGGTCCAGAAGCAGTGGGAGAAGCTCCGCGCCGAGGCGAAGAAGAACCCGATCGGCGGGGTCGTCGGCCCGGCCGAGCTGCTCGGCTTCTTCCAGAGCGCGCCGTACTACGACTCGTCCTGGTCCCAGGTCGCCGGGGTGTGGAGCAAGTACCTCGCCGGTGACGAGAAGGCTCTCGTCGAGGCGGCGGGCCCGGACCTGTCCGACACCGCGGGCAACATCTCCGCGGAGAACGGCAACGCCGTCTACACCGCCGTCGAGTGCGCTGACGCCAAGTGGCCCACCAGCTGGAAGAAGTGGAACCGGGACAACACCCGGCTGCACCGGGACTACCCCTTCCTCACCTGGTCCAACGCCTGGATGAACCTGCCCTGCGCCACCTGGGGCGCTCCGCAGCGCACCCCGCTGAACGTCGGCACCGGCAAGGGCGCCACCAAGGTGCTCATCGTGCAGGCCGCCCGTGACGCCGCCACGCCGTACGACGGCGCCGTCGAGCTGCACAAGCGGCTCAAGGGCTCGCGGCTCATCACCGAGCGGAACGCCGGTTCGCACGGCGTCACCGGCCTGGTCAACCCGTGCATCAACGAGCGGGTGGACGACTACCTGCTCAAGGGCACGCTCGGCCGTCGCGACGTGACCTGCGACCCGCACGCCACGCCGAAGCCCGCCGAGGCGAAGGCCGCTGCCAAGGCGGCGGCGGATCTGCCCACCGTGCGCTGACCGCACGACGGCGCAGCACCGAGGGGACGGCCCGGAGTTCCGGGTCGTCCCCTCGCCTGTGTCCGCGGCCCGTTGCGGGCCTGCGCGTCAGTGCACGAGCCGGTGCCGGTGCTGCTCCGCCGTCCCGGCCTTCAGTTCGGCCTTCACCTCGGTGGCGTACCGGTCGACGTACTCCTGGCCGGACAGCCGGAGGATCTCGTACATGATCTCGTCGGTGACCGCTCGGAGGGCGGCGCGTTCGTCGGCCATCCCGGCGTAGCGGGAGAACTCCATCGGTGCGCCGAACCGGATCGTCACCCGCTTGATCCGCGGCAGCACCCGGCCGGGCGGCTGGATCTCGAACGTGCCGACCATGGCGCAGGGCACCACCGGGACCTGTGCCTGGACCGCCATGGACGCGACCCCCACCCGGCCCTTGTAGAGCCGTCCGTCGTGCGACCGGGTGCCTTCGGGATAGATGCCGAGCAATTCGTCCTTGCTCAGTACACCCAGTCCTTCCCGGATGGCGTTCTGGCCGGCCTTGCCGCCCGAGCGGTCAACGGGGATCTGCCCGGCGCTGCGGAAGAAGGCGGCCGTCAGCCGTCCCTTGAGGCCCGGCCCGGTGAAGTATTCCGCCTTCGCGAGAAAAGTGATCCGGCGGCGCAGAATCGCGGGCATCAGAAAGTGGTCCGAGAAGGACAGATGATTGCCGGCGACGATCGCCGCCCCCTCCTCGGGCACGTGCTCGAGACCTTCGATCCGTGGTCGGAACAGCAGTCGCAACAACGGTCCGAGGATCACGTATTTGAGCACGTAATAGAACACGGGTTCGCTCCCAACTGTACCGGATCGGCTCCGGGGCTGTGTTTGCCAGGTCAACCGGTGTTGCGGGGTTGCTTCATTCTGTGTGCAATTATCGCCGCCTTCAACCATCGCCGATCGGAACTCATGCCGACGCGTTGCTGAAATTGATGATGGCTTGTCAGGTGAGGATTCTAACTACGGGTTGTGGTGATCCGTTAGTGGACGATGCCGATCCTGGGCCGTTTCTCCGGCGGTGACCTGCCGCGCCGTACCGCCTCCGTGCCTCGGCGGTGGCCGCTCGGCACGCCCCGGAATGTGCATCCCGGCGCCCGGGCCGGCTACCGCTCGGCCCCTTCGCGGAGCGCTGCGTCCTCGGGGCTGGCCATGTCCAGCAGCAGCATCGCGCGGCCGGTGGGCACAAGCAACGGCAACCGGCTGTCCCGGACTGCCCCGTACTGTCCAGGCCGGCTACGGCCTTGCCTAGGGTCGCGACCCTTCGGACATGGCGAGATCCGCCGTTGTTCCTCCTGCCACGGCCGTAGCAGGATGGCTTCTCATGGGGCGCCCGGGGGAGTTGTCACCGTTCGAAGCCCAGGACGCTGCCGGCTTCGTCCTGTTGATGCGGCGGCTCAAGGACCGTTCGGGACTGACCTACCGTGAACTGGAGGAGCGGGCCACTCGGAACGGTGACGTGCTGGCGCGCAGCACGCTGGCCGACATCCTCCGACGGACGAGCCTGCCCCGCCCCGACGTGCTGGCCGCCTTCGTCCGCGCCTGCGGGGACGGGGAGCGGGCCGGGGACTGGCTGGAGGCCAGAAGCCGGATCGCCGTGGAGACCGCTGCCGAGCCGGGCACGGCGCCCGGGCCGGAGGCGCAACCGCAGACCCAGCAACCCACGGAGCCCACGGAGCTCGCGGAGCTCGCGGACTCGCGGTCGGGTCGTGCAAAGAGCCGCACCGTCGCGCTCACCACTGTCCTCGCGGTCCTGCTCACTGCCTTGGCCGCCTGGGTCCTCCTCTCCGACAGCTCCCGGGAACCGAGCGCACCGGGGGCCGCGGCCACCAAGCCCACCGGACCCACCGGGCTCAGGACGCCCACCACGCCCCGGGCTCCCGCCGACGGCTGGGTCACCATCCGCCCCGCCCGTACGCCCGGTCTCTGCCTCACCGACGGACGCGACCGGGACGCCGCCTACCCCAGCGCCGTCGCCGTCCAGCTCCGCTGCGCCCGGGCCACCGTGCCGCGCACCTACCTCGAACCCGCCGGCGAGGGCCTCTACCGCATCCAGTGGCACCATCCGCAGCTGGGGAAAGGGTGCCTGACGGTCATGAGTGCGGGCCCGGTCAGGAACATGCTCGAACCCCGGGACAACTGTGCCCAGGCCACCCTGTTCCGTCTGGAGCCCACCGCCACCGGCGGCACCGCAGGCTTCCGGCTGCGCCCGGCCCACAGCAGCCGGTGCATCGGCATCGTCGACAACGACACCACCGAGGGGGCCGAGGCGACCCAGGAGGGATGCACCGGCGCGGCCGACCAGCGGTTCCTCGTCCGGGCGGGCTGACGGTCCGCACCGGAGCGCCCTCGCGGGCGAGCGGCCGTGCGCCGGATGAGGTGACGCGGGCCGCACCGAACCGTGCGGCGGTGCGCGGAATCCGTCGGTCGCCGCTGGCCCCGGACAGTCCGGCGGCCCGATCGTCGATGGACTGCCGTCCACGTGCGGGCGAGAAAATCCGTGCCGGAGAGCCACGGCGATCAGGGAGAATGGCGGCCGTTGCCCCGTGCATCGCCGGCTCGGTGCCCCACCCCGTGCAGAAGAGGTCCCGTTGTCCCGTCAGAGCCCCGCCGACCGTACCGAAGTGGATCCCGCCTCCCTCCGCGCCGACTGCGGAGCGTGCTTCGGGTTGTGCTGCGTCGCGCTGCCCTTCGCCGCCTCGGCCGACTTCGCCGTCGACAAGCCTGCCGGGCGGCCCTGCGGCAACCTCCAGCGGGACTTCCGCTGCGGCATCCACGCCGACCTGCGCGACCGGGGCTTCTCCGGCTGCACGGTCTTCGACTGCTTCGGCGCGGGACAGCGGGTCTCCCAGGAGACCTTCGGCGGACAGGACTGGCGGCAGGCTCCCGGTCTCGCTCCGCAGATGTTCGCCGTGTTCCCCGTGATGCGGCAGCTCCATGAGCTGCTCCACTATCTGACCGAGGCCCTGTCCCTGCCCCGGGCCCGTCCCCTGCACGCCGACCTCCGGCGCGCCCTGCACACCCTCGACCGGCTCACCCGCGGCAGCGCCGAGGCGGTCCTGGCGGCCGATGTGCCGGCCCTCCGCGGGGAGGTCAGCGAGCTGCTGCTGCGCGCCGGCGAACTGGTGCGGGCCGACGTCCCCGGCCGACGGAGGAACCACCGGGGCGCCGACCTCGTCGGAGCCGATCTGCGGGGCGCCGATCTGCGCGGTGCCAACCTGCGGGGAGCCCTGCTGATCGCGGCCGACCTGCGGAAGGCCGATCTGCGGACCGCGGACGTCATCGGGGCGGACTTCCGGGACGCCGATCTGCGCGGCGCCGACCTCACCGGGAGCCTCTTCCTCGTGCAGCCCCAGCTCCAGGCGGCCAAGGGCGACGACCGGACCCGGCTGCCCGCGGGACTCACCCGCCCCGCGCACTGGTGATCCGGACGGCGCCCGCCCTCCGGCGGGGACGCGCGGCCCGCGTCCCCGGAATCCGGTCGGGCCGGAATCCGGTCGGTACGGACTCCGGCCGCCCCGGATTCCGGCCAGGAATTGCGGCCGTCCGTACCGGGACGAGTCTTCCGGAGTCGTGAACTCCCTTTTCGTGAACGGAAATCGGGATTCCGGTGCGGTGGTGCCGTATCGCGGGTCCGGCCGTACGTGATCTGTGTCGCATTTCCGGGGAGCCGGCCGAATACCTCTGCGAGGATGCGGACATGACCGAGCCGCAGAGTTCCGATGCCCGCGCCCTGTTACGCCGCCCCGAGGACGGCGAACTGATCGATGTCGCGGGAGTGCAGCACTTCTTCCGGCTGACCGCCGAACACACCGGAGGACAGTTCTCGTTCGAGGAGTTCACCCTCGCCCCGGGGACGGTCGGCGCCCGGCCCCATGTCCATTCCGGGCACGACGAGTACTTCTACGTTCTCGAGGGCGAGCTGACTCTCCACAACGGCGACGGGGAAGTGACCGTCGGGCCGGGCCATCTCCTGGCGGCCGTCCGCGGCACCCCGCACGGCTTCCGGAACGCCGGTACGGAAATGTGCCGCGCCCTCTGTCTCTACACGCCCGCCGGGTACGAGGGCTACTTCCGTGACGTGCACGCGGCGGTGGCCGCCGGTGCCGAGGTCACCGACGAACTCCTCGCCGAATTCCGCAGCCGCTACCGCACCGCTTCTCACCAGGGCTGAACGAGGCGGGACCAGATCTGAACGAGGCGGGCCGGGGCGCGCCGGTCCGCCCGGCCCCGTTGCCCCCCCCATAGCAGGCACCGCGGGTGCGCCGGTCCGCCCCGCCCACGGTGCCTGCCATGGGGGCAGCGGGCCGGGCCCCGGGGTCAGACGCGGCGTGTGCCGCTCGTGGCCAGAACGCCCAGGGTGACCAGACCGAGCACCACCCACGCGAACCAGAGCCAGCCGTTGCCGCCCAGTGCCACGGTGTACGCGGTCGCCAGCACCAGGCCGCCGACCGTGCACCCCGCCATCGCCTTCGCAGATCCGGGCATCCCGCAGCCTCCTCCCGGGCCCGGCCCGGGGGCGGCGCTCCGCCCCGGGCGGTACCCAGGAGTCCATCGTCCCCCCGGGACGGCTCCTCCCGCTACCGCCCGGTCAGCGGCCGGCCGGTCCGCGGGGCGTGGCGGCCCGCCGCACACGGGGCATCGGCCCACGCACCCGGGCGCCACCGGCCCCGGCGCCGTACGGACTCCGTCGTACCGTCACCGGCCGCGGGCCTGCAGCGAGGCGAGGTAGGCGTTGTACGCCTCCAGCTCCTTGTCACCGTCCCGCTCGGCGGCGCGGTCCGTGCGCCGTGCCTGCCGCTGCTCGGACCGGTACCACTGGAAGACCAGGGCCACCAGCACGATCACCGACGGGATCTCGCTGAACGCCCAGGCGATGCCGCCCGCGGCGTTCTGGTCGGACAGCGGGTCGAGCCCCAGCGAGGACGGCGGATGGGCGTAGGTCGACACCATGGGCTCGGTCGCCATCATCAGCGCGATGCCGAAGAAGGCGTGGAACGGCATACCGGCGAACAGCTCCAGCATCCGCATCACATAGCCGGGCCGGTGCGGCCCCGGGTCCACGCCCATGATCGGCCAGAAGAAGACCAGCCCCACCGCCAGGAAGTGCACCATCATCGCGATGTGCCCGGCCTTGCTGCCCATGAGGAAGTCGAAGAGCGAGGTGAAGTAGAGGGCGTACAGGCTCGCGATGAACAGCGGGATCGTGAACGCCGGGTGCGTGATGATCCGCATGTAGCGGCTGTGCAGCAGCGCCACCACCAGCTCCCGCGGCCCCGTACGGCCCCGGCCCGCGGACGGCAGCGCCCGCAGCGTCAGCGTCATCGGAGCGCCCAGCAGCAGCAGGATCGGCGACAGCATGCTGATCACCATGTGCTGGACCATGTGCACGCTGAACATGACCATGCCGTACTCGTTCAGCGCGGTGCACATGACGAGCGCGACCGTCAGCACCCCGGTCACGAAGGAGACCGTGCGGCTCACCGGCCAGCGATCGCCGCGCTGCCGCAGCCGGACGACGGCCCAGCCGTACAGCGCCACTGCCACCACGGAGCCGATCAGGAAGAACGGCTCTCCCGTGAACTCCAGACCCCGCCCCAGCGTGAACGGCGGCAGATCCATCGTCATGCCGTGCCCGCCGTGATCCATCCACTCGCTCCTGTTTCGCACCCGAATGTTCCGCTCCAGACTAGAGCCGCCCCCGGCCGGAGTTCCGGCCGGGGGCGGCTCCGCGGTGTTCCGGACCGGTCCGGCCGGTCTCCGGTGGGCGGCGCGTCAGGTCAGAGCACGCACTCGGCCTCGGTGTAGCGCTCGGCCGGCACCGTCTTCAGCGTCTCCACGGCCTCCGCCAGCGGCACCAGCGTGATGTCCGTCCCGCGCAGCGCCGTCAACGTCCCGAACTCGCCGCGGTGCACGGCCTCCACCGCGTGCCAGCCGAAACGGGTGGCGAGCACCCGGTCGTACGCGGTGGGCGTGCCGCCGCGCTGCACATGGCCGAGGATCACCGGGCGGGCCTCCTTGCCGAGGCGCTCCTCCAGCTCGACGGAGAGCTGCCGGGCGACCCCGGCGAACCGCTCGTGCCCGTAGACGTCCTTGCCGCCCTCGTCCCACTCCATGGAGCCCTCGCGGGGCTTCGCGCCCTCCGCGACGACCACGATGGCGAACTTCTTGCCCGCCGAGAAGCGCGCGCCGACGACCTCGGTCAACTCGTGGATGTCGAAGGGGCGTTCCGGCACGACGATCGCGTGGGCGCCCGCGGCCATGCCCGAGTGCAGCGCGATCCACCCGGTGTGCCGGCCCATGACCTCGACGATGAGCACCCGCTGGTGGGACTCGGCCGTCGTCTTCAGCCGGTCCAGGGCCTCGGTCGCGACCCCCACCGCCGTGTCGAAGCCGAAGGTCACATCGGTCGACGCGATGTCGTTGTCGATGGTCTTCGGGACCCCGACGATCGGCAGACCGGCGTCGGAGAGCAGCCGGGCCGCCTTGAGGGTGCCCTCGCCGCCGATCGGAATGATCGCGTCCAGCCCGAGCTCGGCCACATGGCCCCGGGCGCGCTCCACTCCGTCGCGCAGATGCGCGGGCTGTACCCGGGACGATCCGAGGATGGTGCCGCCGCGGGCCAGGATGCCGCCGACGGCATCGAGGTCCAGCTTGCGGTAGTCGCACTCCAGGAGGCCCTTCCACCCGTCGTGGAAGCCGATGACCTCGTCACCGTGGTCCGCCACCGCGCGGTGCACGACGGAGCGGATGACGGCGTTCAGACCGGGGCAGTCGCCACCGGAGGTGAGCACACCAATGCGCATTGCTCGAAATACCTCTGCAAAGGGTCCGGACGGCCGGACCCCGTCGTCCGGATGGATCCCCGCCACCCTACAAGCGCCGGGAGGCGGGGACACACCTGTCCGCCTGGTGGGCGGTCGGGCGGAGCCGGCCGGTCAGGCCGGCTGGGTGGCCGCGGCGATGCGCTCGGTGCGCAGCGCCTCGTACCAGCGGTCGTCGACCGGCGGCAGCGCGTTCACGTCCAGCGCGAGCTTCAGCAGCAGGTCCGCGATGAGCGGGTTGCGGGCCAGCACGGGGCCGTGCATGTAGGTGCCGAAGACGGTGTCGTTGTACGCGCCCTCGAAGCCGTCGCCCGTGCCGTTGCCGTTGCCGAACCGGACGCGGGAGAGCGGCCGTGCGGTGGGGCCGAGGTGCGTGACGCCCTGGTGGTTCTCGAAGCCGGTCAGCGGCGGCAGGCCGAGCCGCTCGTCGATGTCCGCCAGCACGTCACCGACGCAGCGGGCGCCCTCGCCGCGGGTGCTCACCACGTCGAGCAGGCCGAGGCCCTGCTCCCGCTCGCCGAGGTCGTTGATGAACTCGTGCCCCAGGATCTGGTAGCCGGCGCACACCGAGAAGACGATCGCGCCGTTGGCGACCGCGCGGTTGAGACCGCCGTCCCGGCGCAGCCGCTCGGCGGCCAGCCGCTGCGGCCGGTCCTCGCCGCCGCCGATCAGATAGATGTCACCCGAGGTGGGCAGCGGCTGGTCGGAGCGCACGTCCACACGTGCCACATCCAGTCCGCGCTGCCGCGCCCGGCGTTCCACGACCAGGGCGTTCCCCTGGTCGCCGTAGGTGCTCAGCAGGTCCGGGTAGATCCATACCAGGCGCAGGCTGCTGTCGCTCATGCTCACAATCCTCTACGGGTCCGGGGTCAGTTGCCGACGCGGCGGCGCAGGTCCTGGAAGGCGGTGTAGTTGGCGATCGTCTCGATCCGCCCGGGCGGGGCCAGCGAGACCGCCTCGTCGATGCTGTCGCAGACCCGGAAGTCCAGGCCCGCGACCTCCAGCCGGACCGCGAGGTCCAGCTTGCGGTCGCCGAGGACGAAGATCGGGTGCCCGGCGAGCCGGGTGTAGTCGACGTCCCAGAGCCACGAGGTGTCGGTGCCGTCCGCGCCGCGCGCGTTCACCGAGAGGATCACCGGGGTCGGCGGCGGGTCGATCAGGGAGAACGTCTCCAGCCAGCCGGCCGGGTTCTTCGCCAGCAGCAGCCGCAGCTCACGGCCCTCGAATCCGACGACGTCGTACCGGCCGGCGACCGCCTGCACCTGGTACATCCGCTCCAGTGCGACCTGCGGGGGAACCCCGAAGGTGGCGGCGACGGCCGCCGAGGTGGTCGCGTTGGCCTTGTTCGCACGGCCCGGCAGCTGGAGGTGGATCGGCCAGGCCGAGCCGTGCGGGTCGAGGACGTGGTCGCCGCTGAGCGCCCAGCTCGGGGCGGGACGGCGGAAGCCGCACTCGCCGCAGCCCCAGTCGTCGCCCGGCCGCTGCAGCACCCCGCCGCAGGACGGGCAGGACCAGGCGTCGTCCTTCCACTCCTGGCCGGCCGCGACCCAGACCACGTTCGGCGACGAGGACGCCGCCCAGACGATCAGCGGGTCGTCGCAGTTCGCGATCACCGTGGCCTTGGTGCCGGACAGGCCCTCCCGCCACTTCTCGGCGAGCATGCGGGTCTCCGCGGCCCGGTCGAGCTGGTCACGGGAGAGGTTCAGCAGGGCGATGGCCTTCGGCGTGACGTCCCGCGCGACACCCGCGAGGTACTTCTCGTCGACCTCGATCACGCCGTACCGGGCGTCGGAGCCCCCGGCCAGCGCGGAGGTGATGCCGGCCGGCATGTTCGCGCCCAGCGCGTTGGAGACGACCGGGCCGCTGGCCCGCAGCGCCTCGGCGATCAGCCGGGTGGTGGTGGTCTTGCCGTTCGTCGCCGAGACCAGGACCACGTCCAGGTGCCCGGCCAGCCGTGCCAGCAGATCGGGGTCGAGCCTGAGCGCCACCTTGCCGCCGATCACCGACCCGCTGCCGCGGCCCGCTGCCCGCGACACCGCCGCCGCCGCCCTGCCCGCCGTCACGGCCAGTTTGGCCCGCGGCGACAGCGGATCCGAGTTGCCTTCGCCTGCCATCGTCCTTGTTCCTCCTTGCATCCGGCGCCGCGCCCGCCCCCGGTCCTCCGGTGAGTACGCCCCCTCCGCGCCGAATCCGGCCGGGAGACTTCGGTCGGAGATCAGCCTATCGAGATCCGCCCGCGGGCCCGAACCCAGCCACCCGGCCGACCTGCCATTCAGGGGGCGGACCGTAGTCTTGGGGCGTGCGACACAGTGTGATTCCCGGTAGTTCAGGACTTGTGCGGCCGATGCGGCTGCTGGGTGACCCGGTGCTCCATGCCCCCTGCCGGGAGGTCACCGCCTTCGACGGGGCGCTCGGCCAGCTCATCGAGGACATGTACGCCACGATGTACGCCGCCCGCGGCGTCGGGCTGGCCGCGAACCAGATCGGGCTGCCCCTGCGGGTGTTCGTGTACGACTGCCCCGACGACGAGGACCGCCGGCACCTCGGACATGTGGTCAATCCGCGCCTGGTCGCCGCGGACGGCGTCACCGTACGCGGCCCCGAGGGCTGTCTCTCGCTGCCGGGTGTCGAGGCGGGCACACCGCGCCTGGACCGTGCGGTCGTCGAGGGCACGGACCGTTCCGGCGCGGCCGTGCGGGTGGAGGGCACCGGCTTCTTCGCCCGCTGTCTGCAGCACGAGATGGACCACTTGGACGGCGGGGTCTTCACCGACCGGCTGGCCGGCCTGCGGCGCCGCCGCGCCCTGCGCGCGGCCCGGCGCGCCCCCTGGGCGGACGGAGCGGCCGGCTCCTGACCGGGAGCTCGGGCGGACCGGCCGGGAGTTCCGGTCCCGCGTCGGGAGAGGCGGGGTCAGAAGGCGGGGCCGCCGGGGCGGTCGCCCGCCTCGGCGAGCCGACCCCAGAGCAGGTCGGCGAGATGCCGTACCAACGTGGCGCGGGAGACCGGGCGTTCGCGCAGCCACCAGTCCCCGGCCGCGTGCATCATGCCGACGATGCCGTGGCCCCAGACCCGGGCCGCCTCGTCGTTCTCCGGGCCGAGGTCGACGCGTTCCGCGATGACCTGGGCGAGTTCCTCCCCGAGCCGGCGCAGCAGGGGAGCGGAGTGCCGGCCGACGTCGAAGCCCTGGTCACCGGTCTGGGTGTCGTCGGCGGGGTGCATGAGGAACCGGTAGACCTGGGGGCGGGCCTCGATGGCCACCAGATAGGTGTCCAGGGTCGCCTCCACCCGCTGGCGGCGCTCGGCCGGTGCGTCCAGCGCGGCGCGGAGCCCGTCGAGCAGGGCGTCGGTGTGCCGCACGGCCAGGGCCCGGTACAGCCCGCCCTTGTCGCCGAAGTGCCGGTAGAGGATCGGCTTGGTGATGCCGGCCTCGGCGGCGATGGCGTTCATGGACGCCCCCGGCCCGTCACGGAGCACCACCCGGTCGGCGGCCTCAAGCAGCTCCCTGCGCCGCTGGTCCGCGCTTCGCTGCTGGCCGTCCCGCTGACTGGTCTCCATCACGTGTACTCCCCGCCCGTGCGCTCGCTTCCCGCGCAACGTAACACCTGCCTGCTCGGAAGGTCGGAGCGGGAGCAGGGAGTTGACAGGGCTTACTGGCCGGTAACACACTGACGTTACCGCAAGTAACCGGCAGGTGGAGGGGACGATGCCCGAGTTCTCGCTCGAGCTGAACGACGACCAGAAGGCCCTCCGTGACTGGGTCCATGGATTTGCGGCGGATGTCATCCGCCCGGCCGCGGCCGAGTGGGACGAACGGGAGGAGACGCCGTGGCCGGTGATCCAGGAGGCCGCCAAGATCGGCCTGTACTCGCTGGACTTCTACGCCCAGCAGTACTTCGACCCGACCGGCCTGGGCATCCCCATGGCGATGGAGGAGCTCTTCTGGGGTGACGCGGGGATCGCCCTGTCCATCGTCGGCACCGGGCTGGCGGCGGTCGGCGTGCTGGCCAACGGCACCGAGGAGCAGGTCGGCACCTGGATCCCCCAGATGTACGGCGAACCGGACGATGTGAAGGTCGCCGCCTTCTGCTCCTCCGAGCCGGACGCGGGCTCCGACGTCGCCTCCATGCGCACCCGTGCGGTGTACGACGCGGCCAAGGACGAGTGGGTGATCAACGGCACCAAGACCTGGGCGACCAACGGCGGCATAGCCAACGTCCATGTGGTCGTGGCGGTCGTCGACCCGGAGCTCGGCTCCAAGGGGCACGCCTCGTTCATCGTCCCGCCGGACACCCCCGGGCTCTCCCAGGGGCAGAAGTTCAAGAAGCACGGCATCCGCGCCTCGCACACGGCCGAGGTCGTCCTGGAGGACGTCCGGGTCCCCGGCCACTGCCTGCTCGGCGGCAAGGAGAAGCTGGACGAGCGCCTGGCCCGGGCCCGTGAGCGGGCCCGCGAGGCGGCGCCGGCCGGTGGCGGCGAGCGGGTGCGGAACGCGGCCATGGCCACCTTCGAGGCATCCCGCCCCGCGGTCGGGGCCATGGCCGTGGGCACCGCCCGGGCCGCCTACGAGGAGGCCCTGGAGTACGCCCGGACCCGCACCCAGTTCGGCCGGCCGATCATCGACAACCAGGGCGTCGCCTTCCAGCTCGCCGACATGCGCACCCGGATCGACGCGGCCCGGCTGCTGGTGTGGCGGGCCTCCTGGATGGCGACCACGGGCAAGCCGTTCACCTCCGCGGAGGGGTCGATGTCCAAGCTGTTCGCCAGCGAGACCGCCAAGGAGGTCACCGCCCAGGCGATCCAGATCTTCGGGGGCAACGGCTTCACCCGGGAGTACCCGGTCGAGCGGATGCACCGGGACGCCGCCATCTACACGATCTTCGAGGGCACCAGCGAGATACAGCGCCTGGTGATCGCCCGCACGCTCTCCGGCCTTCCCATCCGCTGACGGCTCGCGGCGGGAGCCCGCTCGCGGGAGGCCACCGTGCCGGTGCCTGGTGCTGGGTGCCGGTGCCGGGCACGGTGGCTTCCGTGGCGCGGGCCGGGGCTCAGATGCGGGGCACGGAGTCCATGTACGGGTTGGCCGGCTGCGCGATGTGCTCCACGTCGTCCGCGTCGAGGGCCGCCCGGGCCGACGGCCTGCCCGGGGTGCCGGAGGGGTGCCAGGTGCCCGTCACGCTCACCCAGGAGTCGGCCGGCGGCTCGGGCATGCCGCGCATCTCGACCTTCACGGACCGGGAGTCCGCGGCGCAGCAGCTCAGGACGAGCCGGGTGAGATACCAGACCTCGCCCTTGCCGGGGGTGACGAAGCCGGTCAGCCGGACCCGGCGGTCCGCCAGGCTGCGCGCCGTGTCCTGGCGGGCCCGGGCCTGGAAGTCCGACAGCGCCAGCGGCACGGGGGAGGTGCGCGGCAGCGCGGGGAAGCGCTGCTGCTCCTCGGTGGCCGGATCGCGCTCCCGCGCGGCCGTGTAGGAGCCGAGCGCGGGCGGGGTGAAGAACAGCAGGGTGAGGGCCGGGAGGAACAGCAGCCAGGCGACCCGCGGTCCGCGGCGGTGGTCGTGGCCGTGGTCCGCGGCGTCCGCGTCCTCCTCCTCGCCGGTCCCGCCGTCGGTGTCCGGACCGGCGAACGGGAAGCCGTCCCGTGCCGCCCCCACCAGCCCCAGCGCCACCAGCAGGACACCGGAGAGGATCAGCGGGACGCGCAGGCCCTCCTTCACATAGCGGAGGTAGATGTCGCTGAAGAGCGCGATGTGCAGGAGCCCGGCGCCCGATAGCAGGAGCAGCAGCACCTGGATGTTCCGCTTCACAGGAGCCACCAGCCGATCAGCGCGCTGCAGCCGACGGCGACGACGGCCGTGGCCGAGGAGAACCGGACGGCGAAGGCCCGTCCGAAGGTGCCCGACTGCAGCGCGATGAGCTTGAGGTCGACCATCGGCCCCACCACCATGAAGGCCAGCCGGGCCGTCGGGGAGAAGCCGGTCAGCGACGCGGCGACGAACGCGTCCGCCTCGGAGCAGACCGCGAGGACGATCGCCAGCCCGGCGAGGAAGAGGACGGAGAGCCACGGCGATCCGGAGAAGGTGTCCAGCACCGAACCCGGTACCACGACGTTGAAGGTCGCCGCCGCCATCGCCCCGAGCACCAGGAATCCGCCCGCGTGCAGGAAGTCGTGCTGGAAGCCCAGCCGGAACTCCTCCCAGCGGCTGTTCCCGGCCGTGTGGCCGCCGCCCCGGGCCGGCAGGCGCAGCCATTCCGCGCGGCCGAGCCGGATCCACAGCCATCCCATGATCACCGAGGTGAGGAGCGAGGCGACGAGCCGGGCGGCCACCATGCCGGGGTTCCCGGGGAAGGCCACGGCCGTGGCGGTGAGGACCACGGGGTTCACGGCGGGAGCCGAGAGCAGGAACGTCAGGGCGGCGGCCGGGGCGACGCCGCGCCGGATCAGGCTTCCGGCCACCGGCACGGAGGCGCATTCGCACCCCGGCAGCACCACCCCGGCGGCGCCGGCGACGGGGACGGCGAGGGCCGGCTTCCTCGGGAGCAGCCTGCTGAACGCGTCGGCGGGCACGAAGGCGTTGATGGCGCCGGACACGGCCGTGCCCAGCAGCAGGAACGGAAGGGCCTGGATCACGATGGCCACACAGACCGTCCGCCAGGCCTGGACGCCGGGGTGGGCGAGCAGGCTCCCGCCGCCCAGGACCAGCGCCGCCGCCACGGCCAGCGCGACTGCGGCCGTGGCGATCAGGGGAGTCGCGGAACGGTTGCGCCCCCGGAGCAGCGCGGTCGCGCCGGAGGCGTGCCGCACCGGCGGCGAGGTGTCGATCAGCTCTTCCGCTCTCTGCACACTGACTCCGCACGTCCGCGATCAAGAACCACACGATAACCGGGGGAGAGGCCCCCGCCGGGGTTGCCACCGCGGTGGGCGGGGCAGCGAATCATCCGTTTCGCCGGATATGCCCCCTGAGGGGAGTGGTTCGGGGTGCGAGTGCCGAGCTGCGGGATGTATACGGCAAATAGACATCAATCCTCCTTCATCGAGGCAAAGTCGAAATGCACCTCAAAGTCGGACAATTGGCTCCGTGGTGACCCATTTCACAAAGATATTTCCGGGGTGTGATGCCGCCCACGCGAAAAGCGTGAATCCGGGCAACTCGGTTACCGCCCGCCGAACGTGAGAGTCGTTCAGTAGTAATGCGAATCGCTCTCGGATCAAGATCCGGAGCTCAGTGTGACCCTGTCCCGAGTGGATCTACCGAAAGGTGATTCCGGGGAATACTCGCCACTTGTCGGAAAGAATTCGGTGCGCTTACTTTTACCGCTGCCTGCCCATGAAAGGGCGGGCCGTACTCTGTCGGAGCGCCGAGTCCTGCCGCCGGTGGAGAGGAAACAACCAACGCACCACGGCAGGAGCGGGGGAACCAGGTAGGTGCCGGACCGCGCAACAGGCGAGGAACGGCTTGGGGTGAAGACGCGCCGCAGCGCACGACGCTGCTCAGGGCGCGGCCGGGCAACTCCAGCCCGAACCCGACAGCTCACCTCGCAGGCGTAGGAGAGGAATACCCCTATGTCTGCACGCGGACGTCACCGCCGGTACAGCCCCGGCCGTATTTCCCGAGCTTCTCTCATCGCCGCTGCCGGTAGTGCCGGAATCGCCCTACCGCTCATCGGTGCCGGCTCGGCGCAGGCCGCTTCCGTCGACACCTGGGACAAGGTCGCGGAGTGCGAGAGCGGCGGCGACTGGAGCATCAACACCGGTAACGGCTTCTACGGTGGCCTGCAGTTCACCAACGACACCTGGCAGGCCTTCGGTGGCGGCGACTACGCCGCGCGCGCCGACCAGGCGACCAAGGACCAGCAGATCGCCGTCGCCGAGAAGGTCCTCGACGGCCAGGGCCCCGGCGCCTGGCCGGTCTGCTCCGGCAAGGCCGGGCTGACCCAGGGCGGCGCCGCCCCGCAGATCAGCCCCGACGGCGGGAAGGCCGCCCCGGCCGAGTCCGCCCCGAAGCCCCAGGGCGAGAAGGGCAAGCCGGCCGAGCGCAAGGCCGGCGCCGGGTCCGAGACCCGCTCGTACACCGTCGTCCGCGGCGACACCCTGTACAAGATCGCCACGACCCACGACGTCAAGGGCGGCTGGCACCGGGTCTACGAGGGCAACCGCGAGGTCGTCGGCGGCGACCCGAACCTGATCCTCCCGGGCCAGAAGCTCACCCTGGGCGGCAAGGAGAAGGGCGCCCCGAAGCACGACGCCCCCGAGCGCGAGTCCGAGCGGCCGGCTCCGAAGCACGAGGCCCACCAGGCCGCCGAGCACAAGGCCGCGCCGAAGCCCGCCGCGAAGGCCGAGCCGAAGCAGCAGGCCGCCCCGGCCAAGGCCGCCGCGCAGAAGTCCGCCGACGGCTTCACCGCCCCCGTCGACGACCTCTCCGTGGGCACCCCGTACCACCAGTCCGGTGCCAGCTGGTCCAGCGGCTACCACACCGGCACCGACTTCCCCGTGCCCACCGGCACCACGGTGAAGGCCATCGGTGCGGGCGAGGTCGTCTCCGCGGGCTGGGGCGGTTCCTACGGCAACCAGGTCGTCATCCGCCACGCCGACGGCAAGTTCAGCCAGTACGCCCACCTGTCCTCGCTGTCCGTGTCGGCCGGCCAGTCGGTCACCGGCGGTCAGCAGATCGGCCTGTCCGGCTCGACCGGCAACTCCTCCGGCCCGCACCTCCACTTCGAGGTCCGCACCGGTCCGGACTACGGCTCGGACATCGACCCGGTCGCCTACCTGCGCGAGCACGGCGTCAGCATCTGAGCCCACGCGCCGGCCCGGCGCGTGGCACCGAGGCCCGGGGTGACCGACCGGCCTCACCGACGGACCGAGGCGCCCGTCCCCGCTGCACGGGGGCGGGCGCCTCGTCCGTTGTGTGCGCCGCTTCGGCGCGGCCCGTCCGCGCGCCGCGCCGTCCCCCGCCCGGCCGAGCCGGCCGAGACCGTGACCGCGGGGGTGTCCGGGGGCGGGGAAACGGCCCCGCCGTGCGGCCGGACGGGTGATCCCGGAGGCCGATCCGCAACCGGAGGGAGAAACCGGCCGTCGGAACGGGAGACCATGATTTCCCCCTGACCGATGGGGAATTGAAGGAAGGCACCGACCATGGCCGATCCGACGGCAGTCACGATGGAGCTCCCCCCGCGGCCCGACGCCCCGGACCCGGCCCGGATCGGCGGCCATCTGACGCCGGCCGACGGGCTGCGGCTCATGCTGCACGCCGAACTCACCCGGGCCGCCGTCCCGCCGCACCCCGACGACCTGCGGGTCATCCACGATCTCGCGCAGCTGGACGAGGACGCCGTCGGGACCATCGTCCGCTGGCTCCGGCAGGCCGCCGGCAGCACCGTCACCCTGCCGCCCCGCACCGTGGGCCGCTCGGCGTGCACGGTCCCGGTCCCCGCGCAGCCCCCGGCGCCGGAGCCCGCCACCCGGGTGGACCCCCGGCTGCTCGCCTGGTGACGTCCGGGACGACCGCGTCCGGCGCGGTGCCTACCAGGGCGACCGGGCCGTCACCCCGCCGTCCACCACCAGGTCGTGGCCGGTGACCCAGCCCGCCATCGACGACGCGAGGAACACACAGGCGCGGCCGATGTCGGCCGGAGTGCCGAGTCGCCCGAGCGGCGCCGCGGCCCGGTAGCGCTCCACCCCCTCGGGCCACGCCTCCTCGATGCCGGGGCGGCTGATCAGGCCGGGGGAGACCGTGTTCACCCGGATCCCGGACGGTCCGTACTCCACCGCCGCCGCCCGCGCGTGCTGGATCAGGGCCGCCTTGGACGCGGCGTAGTGCGCGTGCCCCGGTGTGGGCGAGGATCCTTCGATCGAGGCGACATGGGTGACCGTGCCGCCCGTGCCCGCCCGCCGCATCACCCGCGCGGCCGCCCGGGTGCAGCAGAACGCGCTGGTGAGATTGGTGTCGATCACGGCGCGCCAGTCGGCGGCGGTCATCGACGCCAGCTCCTGGACCGGCTGCACCCCGGCGTTGTTGACGAGCGCGTCCACCCGGCCGAAGCGCGCCGCCGCGGCCTCCATCAGCCGTTCGCAGGCCGTCTCGTCGGTGAGGTCGGCGGCCACCGCCCATGCCGTGCCGCCCTCGCCGGTGATCAGTTCCACCACCTCCCGGGCGCGCTCGGCGCCGGTGTGGTGGTGGACCACGACCTGCGCCCCTGCGCGCGCGAACTCCCCGGCGATGCCCGCCCCCACGGTGCCCGCCGCTCCCGTCACCACGGCCACCAGCCCGTCGAGCGCGGGCAGTTGTCCCTGCCCGGTCATGCGGTGCGGGACAGGGCGCGGATGAGGTCCCCGTGCAGCGGATAGCGGGCGCTCAGCTCGTCCGCCTCCCCGCCCTCGTAGTCGACGGGGGAGAAGCCGGGTGCCATGGTGCAGCCGAGGAGCGTCCGGGCGCCCCCGGGGCGCACCCGGGCCCCCATCCAGGTGCCGCCGGGCACCACGTACTGGAGGTGCGCTCCGGCGCGGATGTCCGGGCCCAGGATCTCCACCCGGGAGCCGCCGCCGGGCTCCAGGAGCAGCAGCTCCACCGGGTCGCCGAGGTGGAAGTGCCAGACCTCGTCGCGCGGGAGCCGGTGCAGCGCGGAGAAGTGGTCCTCCTCGGCGGAGAGCAGGAGCAGGATGGCCGAGCCGGCCGGGTGTCCGTCGGGCTGTTCCGGTCCTGCCCAGGTGCGGTGGAAGAGGCCGCCTTCGAGGGGCAGCGGCCGCAGGCCGTACATCCGGGCGAGCTCGCCCGTGGAAGGGAGGGGGTCCGGCATGTGCTGCCTCCGTCGGGGGTCCGGTTGCGCGGAAAGGGAGAATTCAGGCGTCCGGGGCCAGCGTTGATGATGTGTGACGCACCTCACAGTAGGTATCATTCCGCTTCGCTCTCTGCGCCCGGACGGCCATGTTCCGGCCATTTTCAACAGCCGGACGAGTTTCTTCGCGTCAATTCTCAGGGCGCCGTCCCGGATGCAACGGGATTGCTCCCGAAGGAAAGTGATGCCCTTTCATGCGTACCACCCTATCGATCTTCAGTAATTGGCACACTCTGGTGGCCGTGAAATGCCCCCCGTCACCCCGGCGCGCCCGCGCAGGAGAGGAACAGCTCTATGCCCCCACGTGGACGCCATCGCCGTTACCAGCCGAACCGGATCTCCCAGGCATCCCTCACCGTCACCGCCGGCGGCGCCGGCATAGCCCTGCCGCTGGTCGGTGTCTCCGGAGCCGAGGCGGCGTCCGCCGACACCTGGGAGCGGGTGGCGGCCTGCGAGAGCACGCACCAGTGGCACATCAACTCCGGCAACGGCTTCTACGGCGGCCTGCAGTTCACCCAGAGCACCTGGGAGGCGTACGGCGGCACCGCCTACGCCCCGCGGGCCGATCTCGCCACCCGGGAGCAGCAGATCGCCGTCGCCGAGAAGGTGCTCGACGGGCAGGGGCCCGGCGCCTGGCCGGTGTGCTCGGTGAAGGCGGGACTCACCCGCGGCGGCCCGGCACCCCAGGCCGCCCCGGCCCCCCGCCCGGCATCCAGCGCGGCGAAGACCACCACCGGCGGCGCGTCGGCGGCGCAGCGCGACGGGTCCGGCGGGCACCGGGAGAAGCCCGGCGCCCAGCGGGAGAAGGCGGACGAGCGCGCCGGGCGCGCCGACCGGACGAAGCCCGGCAACTACACCGTCGCCAGTGGTGACACCCTGTACACCATCGCCCGGGTGCGGGACGTGGACGGCGGCTGGGAGCGGGTCTACCGGGACAACCGCGAGGTGATCGGCAGCGACCCGGACCTCATCATGCCCGGTCAGCGGCTCACCGTGGACGCCACACCGGAGCCCCGCGGCACACCGCGGGCGGACCGGGAGGAGCCTCGCAAGCCGGCCCCGCGGAAGGCCGCACCGAAGCCGCAGCCGAAGCCCAAGCACAAGCCGAAGCAGCAGCCGGACGCCCGGCACCGTGCCGCCGAGCCCGCCGCGGCCCAGGGCTTCACGGCGCCGGTCGGCGCCGCCACCCCCGGCACCGCCTACCGGGCCGCGGGCGGCAGCTGGTCCAAGGGCTACCACACCGGGGTCGACTTCCCCGTGCCCACCGGCACCACGGTGAAGGCCATCGGCGCGGGCGAGGTCGTCTCCGCGGGCTGGGCCGGCTCGTACGGCTACCAGGTCGTGATCCGGCACGCCGACGGCAAGTACAGCCAGTACGCCCACCTCTCCGCGCTCTCCGTCCGGGCCGGCCAGCAGGTCGGCGGCGGCCAGCGGATCGCCCGCTCCGGCTCGACCGGCAACAGCACCGGACCGCATCTGCACTTCGAGGTCCGCACCGGGCCCGGCTTCGGCTCCGACATCAACCCCCTCGCCTACCTGCGGGGCAAGGGCGTCGGCATCTGATCCATCGCGTGTTCCTCCTCCTGGGTCCTTCGGGGCGATAGGGGCTTCCCGCACTTACCGGCGCCCGCATGCGTGGGCTATGCCGGAGAGGAAGGGCGGGCCGCACCCTGGCGCGCCCGAGGGACCCGGAGGAGGACGCGCTTATGAGCGACACGACCGTCACCTCCGCCGATGCCGGGACAGTCGACGGAGAAAAAGCGGAAGCCGCCCCGATTCACATACTGTGGATCAACGCGGGCCTGAGCTGTGACGGTGACTCCGTCGCGCTGACGGCCGCCACCCAGCCGAGCATCGAGGAGATCGCTCTCGGAGCCCTGCCCGGCCTGCCCGAGGTCGCCGTCCACTGGCCGCTGATCGACTACGAGTGCGGCCCGGTCCAGGGCGCCGACACCTTCATCGAGTGGTTCTTCAAGGCAGACCGCGGCGAGCTCGAGCCCTTCGTCCTGGTCATCGAGGGATCCATCCCGAACGAGGCGATCAAGCAGGAGGGCTACTGGTGCGGCTTCGGGGACAACCCCGAGACCGGCCAGCCCATGACCACCAGTGAGTGGATCGACCGGCTGGCGTCCAAGGCCCTGGCCGTCGTCGCCCTCGGCACCTGCGCCACCTACGGTGGCATCCACGCGATGGAGGGCAACCCGACCGGCGCCATGGGCGTGCCCGACTATCTCGGCTGGGACTGGAAGTCCTCGGCGGGCATCCCGATCGTCTGCGTCCCCGGCTGTCCCGTGCACCCGGACAACGCCTCCGAGACCCTCACCTACCTGCTCTACCAGGCCGCCGGCTCGGCACCGATGATCCCGCTGGACGCGGAGCTGCGGCCGACCTGGCTGTTCGGCGCCACCGTGCACGAGGGCTGCGACCGGGCGGGCTACTACGAGCAGGGCCAGTTCGCCCACGAGTACGACTCGCCGCAGTGCCTGGTCAAGCTCGGCTGCTGGGGCCCGGTCGTCAAGTGCAACGTCCCCAAGCGCGGCTGGATCAACGGCATCGGCGGCTGCCCCAACGTCGGCGGCATCTGCATCGCCTGCACCATGCCGGGCTTCCCCGACAAGTTCATGCCCTTCATGGACGAACCGCCGGGCGGCACGGTCTCCAGCGCGGCCAGCGGGGCGTACGGCGCCGTCATCCGGAGGCTGCGCAACATCACCGCCAGGACGGTCGACAAGGAACCGAAGTGGCGGCGCAAGGGAGACCGGATCCTCACCGGATACCGCCCGCCGTGGTGATCCCCGCGCGCGGACCAGGGGCCGCCCACCGACGCGGTCCGACACCGACGGCCGACGGCCCGACCGGCGGCTGAGGAAGGTGGCCGAAGCCATGGCACCGAAGACGAAGAAAGCGGCGGACGGCAGCGGCCTGCTCGAGATGTCGTGGGACCCGATCACACGCATCGTCGGCAGCCTCGGTATCCACGCCAAGGTCGACTTCAAGCAGAAGCGGGTGGCGGAGTGCTACAGCACCTCGTCCGTCTTCCGCGGCTACAGCGTGTTCATGAAGGGCAAGGACCCTCGGGACGCGCACTTCATCACCAGCCGCATCTGCGGCATCTGCGGGGACAACCACGCCACCTGCTCGGTCTACACGCAGAACATGGCCTACGGAGTGGCACCGCCGCACCTCGGTGAGTGGATCATCAACCTCGGCGAGGCCGCCGAGTACATGTTCGACCACAACATCTTCCAGGAGAACCTGGTCGGGGTCGACTACTGCGAAAAGATGGTCCGGGAGACCAACCCGGGCGTGCTCGAACAGGCCGAGCGCACCGAGGCCCCGCACGCCGCCGAACACGGCTACCGCACCATCGCCGACATCATGCGCTCGCTGAACCCCCTGGAGGGCGAGTTCTACCGCGAGGCGCTCCAGGTCAGCCGGATGACCCGGGAGATGTTCTGCCTGATGGAGGGCCGGCACGTGCACCCGTCGACGCTCTACCCCGGCGGCGTCGGCACGGTCGCGACCATCCAGCTGTTCACCGACTACCTCACCCGCCTCATGCGGTACGTGGAGTTCATGAAGCGGGTCGTACCGCTCCACGACGACCTGTTCGACTTCTTCTACGAGGCGCTGCCCGGATACGAGGAAGTCGGCCGCCGCCGGGTGCTGCTGAACTGCTGGGGCGCCCTCAACGACCCCGAGTACTGCGACTTCACCTACCGCAACATGAGCGAGTGGGGCCGCCGGATGTTCGTCACCCCCGGCATCGTCGTGGACGGCGAACTCGTCACCAACGACCTGGTCGACATCAACCTCGGCATCCGCATCCTGCTGGGCTCCTCCTACTACGAGGACTGGGCGGGCCAGGAGAAGTTCGTCGAGCGCGACCCGCTGGGCAACCCCGTCGACATCCGCCACCCCTGGAACCAGCACACCATCCCGGTGCCGCAGAAGCGGGACTTCGACGGCAACTACAGCTGGGTCATGTCGCCGCGCTGGTTCAACGGCACCGACCACCTGGCCCTGGACACCGGCGGCGGCCCCATCGCCCGCCTGTGGTCCACGGCGCTCAACGGGCTGGTCGACATCGGCGGCTACGTCCAGGCCACCGGGCACAGCGTGAAGATCAACCTGCCGCGGACCATGACCCGGCCGGAGACCACCTTCGAGTGGAAGATCCCGCGCTGGAGCAACGCCATCGAGCGCAACCGGGCCCGCACCTACTTCCAGGCCTACACGGCGGCCGCCGCCCTGTACTTCGTCGAGCAGGCCATGGCCGAGGTCAGGTCCGGCCACACCCAGACCTGGGAGAGCTTCGAGGTGCCCGACGAGTCCATCGGCGTCGGCTTCACCGAGGCGGTGCGCGGCGTGCTGTCGCACCACATGGTGATCCGGGACGGGAAGATCGCGAACTACCACCCCTACCCGCCGACCCCGTGGAACGCCAGCGTCCGTGACACCTACGGCACCCCCGGCCCCTACGAGGACGCCGTGCAGAACACCCCCATCTTCGAAGAGAACCCCGTGGAGAACTTCAAGGGCATCGACATCATGCGCGCGGTGCGCAGCTTCGACCCCTGCCTGCCCTGCGGGGTGCACATGTACCTCGGCAGCGGCAGGACCCTCCGGCAGACCCACGCGCCCAGCGGCCTGAGCGGACTGGCCGGCTGAACCGGGGCGCTCCGGCCGGCGACCGGCAGGAGGTGCGGCATGAGTGCGGCAGCGAAGGAACAGGAGCAGGCGGGCCGGCGGATCGAGGAACTCCTCGAGGCCCTCGACCGGACCGCCGGCCCGGAGGCGCGCGACACCGCCGACGAACTCGTCCGTGCGCTCGTGGAGTTCTACGGACAGGGCCTCTCCCGGATCGTGGAACTGCTGGAGTCGGCGGACCCGGGCACACCCCCCGTCGACGTCCTCACCCGTGACGAACTCGTCTGCGGGCTGCTTGTCCTGCACGATCTGCACCCCGAGGACACCATGACCCGGGTGGAGCGCGCACTCGACGAGGTGCGCCCCTACCTGGGCTCCCACGCCGGGGATGTGGAGATCACCGGACTCGATCCCGGCACCGGGATCCTGCGGCTGCGGCTGCGCGGCAGCTGCGACGGCTGCCCGTCCTCGGCCCAGACCGTCCGCTGGACGATCGAGGGGGCGGTGGCCCGGGCCGCTCCGGAGGTCGCCGGCGTGGAGGTCGAGGGCGTCGAGGAGCAGCAGCCGGGCGAGCCCGCCCTGCTCCAGATCGCGTCCCGGCCACCGGACCCCGCCGGGCCGCCACCGCCTGCCGCGACGGTCGCCACCCACCGCGGGGGCGAGGCCGACTGGCTCACCCTGGACGGTCTCCCGCGGCTCGCCGTCGGCGGAAGCACCGTGCACCGGGCCGCCGGGGTGCCGCTCTTCCTCGTCCGGCTCGCCTCCGGCCTCTACGCCTACCGCGACCACTGCCCGGTGTGCGCCGGAACCGTCCACGACGGCGCCCTGGACGGCGAACGGCTGCGCTGCGCCCAGTGCGCCGCGGAGTACGACATCCACCGGGCGGGCCGCGGCGGCCGGGGGCACCTGGAGCCGGTTCCCCTGCTGGAGGAGGACGACGGGGTCCGCGTCGCGCTGCCGGGTGTGCCGGCCGGAGCGGGATCATGACGGCCCGGCCGGCCCCGGGCACCGCGCGCCGGGTGGGCGACTCCGGGCCGCCGCGTGAGGCCGGCGCGCAGGCGCCGGGCAGCTCCGCGCCACCGGTGCGCGGGACCGCACCGTCACGGAGTGACACCGCACGTCCGCCGGGCGGCGCCGCGGGCCCGGCGGCCGGGAATCCGCCGCGCGGTCCTGCCGGAGCCCTCCCCGGCCTGCGCCGATTCACCCAGCGGCCCGAACCGGACCAGGAGCGCTGCGAACTGTGCAACGAACCCCTGGCCGGGGAGCACCGGCACCTCGTCGACACCCAGCGGCGCGCCCTGAAGTGCTGCTGCACCGCCTGCCACCTGCTGTTCACCCGCCCCGGAGCCGGAGGCGGACGGTTCCGCGCCGTTCCCGACCGGTATCTGGCCGACCCGGGGTTCACCCTGGACGACGCCGACTGGAACCGACTGCAGATCCCGGTCGGGCTCGCGTTCTTCTTCCGCAACTCCGCACTCGACCGGCTCGTCGCCTTCTACCCGAGCCCCGCCGGTGCCACCGAGAGCGAACTCGACCCGGAGACCTGGCGGGACGTGCTCGGCGACAGCCGGCTCGCCGCCGCGCTCCGTCCCGATGTCGAGGCCCTGCTGGTCCACCGCGAACCGGGCGGGCCGGGGGAGTGCCACCTGGTGCCCGTGGACGTCTGCTACGAGCTGGTGGGACGCATGCGGCTGCACTGGCAGGGGTTCGACGGCGGCGCCGAGGCCCGCGCCGACCTGGCCGACTTCTTCGAGCGGGTGCGAGACCGGGCGCGGCCGTACACCCCGGTGGACCGGCCGGCCGACGAAGGGGGCGGCTCATGGCCGACCTGACCTTCAGCTGCACCGGCGTCCGCCCCGAGCCGTACGGGGCCGGTCCGACGCTGCTGTTCCGGCTCCGCATCGAGGAGACCGAGGGCTTGCGGGTGCACGCCATCGCCCTCCGCTGCCAGATGCGCATCGAGCCGGTGCGCCGCCGCTACGAACCGGGCGAGGCCGAGCTGCTCGGCGATCTCTTCGGCGAGCCCGGGCGCTGGGGCACCACGCTCAAGCCGCTGCAGTTCGCCCACGCCTCCCTCACCGTCCCCGGGTTCACCGGCTCGACGGAGACGGACCTGCCCGTGGCCTGCACCTACGACATGGAAGTGGCGTCCGCCAAGTACTTCCGGGCGCTGGCCGGCGGAGAGGCACCGCTGCTGCTGCTCTTCTCGGGCACCGTGTTCAGCGGCGACCAGGGATTCCGTGCCGAGCCGATCCCCTGGCACAAGGAGACCCAGTTCCGGCTGCCCGTCCGGGTGTGGCAGCAGATGATCGAGGAGTACTTCCCGAACTCCGGGTGGCTGCGGCTGCGCCGGGACTGCCTGGACGCCCTGCAGCAGTACCGCTCCGCCCGCGCGCTGCCGTCCTGGGAACGCGTCGTCGAGGAGCTGCTGAGCAGCGCACCGGGACCGTCCGGCGCGGGACCGTCCGGGGAGGGAACCGCCCAGGTCGGCGGCCCGGACCGGGCCGGAGAGGGGTGGGCGCCATGACCACCGACGCCGCCACGGAGGCGGTCACCCGGGTCACCGAGGGGTTCACCGCCGCCCGCACCGTGGCCGACGCCGTGCTGTTCGAGGGCTACGTCCTCTACCCCTACCGGGCCTCGGCCGGGAAGAACCGGATGCGCTGGCAGTTCGGGGTGCTCGTGCCCCCGGGCTGGGGGGAGGCCGCGGGAGAGCACTCCCGGCAGCGCACCGACTGCCTCTTCGAGCCCAGGTCCGCCGACCGGCTCCTGGTGGAACTCCGCTTCCTCCGGGTGCGCCGCCGCACGGTCGAACGCCTCGGCGCCGACGGCCGGACCTTCACCGGCGTGCCGGAGCTGGAACTGCCCGACCGGGTCGTCGTCCCCTGGGACGAGGGCGTGACCGTGGAGATCGCCTGTTCCGTACCGCTCGCCGAACTGGCCGGCGGCGGCCGCACCGAGACCTTCCACCGGCCCGGTTCCGTCGCGTACGAACCGGTCCGGGACGACCACGGGCGGTCTCTCGGCCGCATGGTGCGCGAACTGCGGGAACTGCACGGCGAGATCCGGCTCGCCACCGAACCCGTCCCCGGCCCCTACGGCGCGCTGCGGCTGATCGCGGAGGTGCGCAACACCGCGCCCTGGACCCCTGACGGGGACGCCGGCCGGGACGCCGCGCTGCCGCACAGCGCGGTCGCCGCCCATCTGCTGCTCGGGCTGCCCGGCGGGCGGTTCCTGTCGATGGCGGATCCGCCCGAGTGGGCCCGTCCGGCAGCCGAGGCCTGCCGCAACGAACACACCTGGCCGGTACCGGCCGGGGCCGGCGGCCGGGACGACGTCCTGCTCTCCTCCCCGATCATCCTGGAGGACCACCCCCGGATCGCCGAGGAGAGCCCCGGCGCCCTGTACGACGCGACCGAGATCGACGAGATCCTCTCGCTGCGCACCGCGGCCCTCACCGACCGGGAGAAGCGCGAGGCCCGCGGTACGGACGACCGGGCCGCGGACGTCATCGATCTGGTGGACGGCATGCCGGCCGCGGTGCTGGAGCGGCTGCACGGCGCGGTCCGGGGGCTGCACGAGGTCACCGACGAGGGCGGGGGCCCCACCGGCCCTCGGAGCCGTGACGAGGACGCCGACGGGGGGCTCCGCTCCCGCGGGAGCACCGACGCGGGGACGGGTCCCGGCGGGACACCCCGTCCGCCGTCCCCGCCCGGCCTGCCGACCGGGCCCGGACTGCCCTGGTGGGACCCCGGGAACGACCCCGGCGCCGACCCCGCCCGGGACGCCGTCGTGGTGTCCGGCCGGGCGGTCCGGGCGGGCAGCCGGGTGCTGCTGCACCCGGGGCTGCGGCACACCGACGCGCAGGACATGTTCCTCAGCGGCCGGTCCGCGACGGTCGAGGCGGTGTTGGGCGACGTCGACGGCGAAGTCCACATCGCCGTCGTGGTGGACGGCGACCCCGGCGCCGACGTACGCCGGGACCAGGGACGCTTCCTCTACTTCAAGACCGACGAGGTCGAGCCACTGGACGACCCGCCGCCCGGTGCGGCGGACGGACCCGGGGAGCGGCCATGACCACCGCCCCGCGCCCCACGGCTGCCCGCCCCACGGACGGGCGCACCCTGATCGCCGGGGTGGGCAATGTCTTCCTGAGCGACGACGGCTTCGGTGTCGAGACCGTCCGCCGGCTCACCGGCCGGCCGCTGCCCGCCGGAGCCGACCTGATGGACGTCGGCATCCGGGGCGTCCATCTGGCGTACCGGCTGCTCGACGGCTACACCCGGCTGGTGCTGGTGGACGCCGCACCGCACGGCGCCGAACCGGGCACCGTCTCCCTGCTCGACGCCACCGCCCAGACGCTGGCCCCGGCACCGGACACCGGTGCCCCGGGCGGCCTCGACGGCCACGGCATGGACCCCGCCACCGTGCTCGCCCTCGTACGGGAGCTGAGCGCCGGGGCCGGAGGATCGGTGCCCGGACAGGTCCTGGTGGTGGCCTGCGAACCGCAGTGCACCGACGAGGGCATCGGACTCAGCGAACCGGTGGAGGCCGCCGTCGACCACGCGGCCGCCCTGGCCCTGGAGATCGCCGGACGGCCGTACCCCGGCACCGGCGACGAGATGTCCCGCCCCACCTCCCACGAAGGAGACCGGCATGGAACGGATATGGATGGGCGCCGCGGCCGCCGCGACGGCACTGGGCGCGGCCTACGTGATGGCGAGGACCCTGCCGGACCTCCGGCGCTACCTGCGGATCCGCAGGATGTGACGCGGTGACGACGGCTGCCCGCCCTCCTTCGGTCACGCCGCCGACGGCGCGTGGCCGGGGACCGGCGCGGGGTTCGGTGCACGGACCGGGACCAGGGCCGGGAAGTCGGTCTCTAGGACCGTGTCGCCCGGCGGCCGGTCCCCGGAACACCCGTGCCCCGGGCCGGGACGGCCGTGGGCAGCTGGGCGTACCGCTCCAGGAAGACATGGAGGGTCTCGTGCAGTTCACCGAGCCGCAGGAACCAGAGCGCCAGCTCCATGGCGCCCTGCGGAGTGATCTCGTACCGGCGCCGGGCCGGACCGGTCTCCGAGGCGCGCCACGAGGAGGCGAGCATGCCGTCCTTCTCCATGCCGCGCAGAACCCGGTAGACACCGGCCGAGTCGCAGTCCGACCAGCCGAACGCCCGCAGCCGCTGCAGCAGCTCGTAGCCGTGGTCCGGCCGCTCGGCCAGCAGCAGCAGAAGGACGGGGACGATCAGCCCGCGCCGCTCCGAGCCGTGAACGGTCATGGTTCAGGTCTCCTGCCGGGAAGGGCCCACCGCTGCGGAGGGGGCTCCTCCGTCCACGGTAGTGATCCGCCCCGGGACCGGCGAGCGGGGAGGTGACGGAGCGTGCATGAGCTGTCGATCGCCCTGGCCGTCGTCGCACAGGTCGAGGACGCCGCCCGCGCCCACGGCGCCCGGCGCGTCGGCTCGCTGCGGGTCCGGATCGGCGAGCTCTCGGGCGTGGTGCCCGACGCCCTGGCCTTCTCCTTCGACCTCGCCGCCGACGGCACCCTGCTGGAGGGCGCGGAACTGATCACGGAGACGGTCCCGGCCCGGGCCCGGTGCCCGGTCTGCGAGCGGGAGACCGCGGTCGGCGTGCCCCCCGCCCTGTGGTGCCCGGCCTGCGGCGAACCGCTGACGGAACTGCTCACCGGGCGCGAACTGGACATCGGGGACGTCGTGTTCCACGACCTCGACGACACCGGTGACCTCGGTGACACCGGCGCCGACGCGCCGACCGGCGCACCCGCGACCGGCGCATCCCGCGCCGGCGCCGAGCCCGACGACGGCACCCCCGAGGAGGCAGCCCATGTGCCGCACCGTTGACCTGCACCAGGCCGTACTCGCCCGCAACGACGAGCACGCCGTGGACCTGCGCCGCCACCTGGCGGACCGGGGCATCGCCGAGGTGAACCTGCTCTCCAGTCCGGGCAGTGGCAAGACCGCCCTGCTGGAACTGCTCCTCGCCGGCGCCGTCCGCCGCGGCGTCCCCGCCGCCGCCGTCACCGCGGACCTGGCCACCGAGAACGATGCCGGGCGGCTGGCCGCCGCGGGCGCGCCGGTCAAGCAGGTGCTCACCGACGGCCTCTGCCACCTGGAGGCGGGCATGCTCCGCCGCCACCTGGAGGGCTGGCTCCCGGACGGCACCCGGCTGCTGTTCGTCGAGAACGTCGGCAACCTCGTCTGCCCCGCCTCCTACGACCTCGGGGAGACGCTGCGGATCGTCCTCGGCTCCGTCACCGAAGGCGAGGACAAGCCGCTCAAGTACCCCACGGCCTTCGGGCTCGCCAACCTTGTGATCATCACCAAGACCGACATCGCCGAGGCCGTCGACTTCGACGAGGCGGCGTTCCGGCGCCACGTCCAGCAGGTCAACCCCGGTGTGCCGGTCCTGCGGACCTCCGCCCGGACCGCGACGGGAGCCGACGCCGTGCTCGACACCGTCCTCGCTGCCGCGGACGGCGCCCCGGTGCACCAGCCGCCCCTTGCACGGACGCATCAGCAGCACATGCACCGGCACGACCACGGCGCGCACGATGGACACGAGGACCACCACCATCCGGCGGGCCTGCCCGGCTAGCCGCGACCGGAGGACTTCATGACGCGTCCGATCGCCCCATCCGCCCCCGTCGGCGACGCGCGGCTCCGCGAGCGCCGCCGGGTCGCCGTGCGCGGGGTGGTCCAGGGTGTGGGCTTCCGCCCCTTCGTGTACGCGCTCGCCGGTGAACTCGGCCTCAGCGGCTATGTCACCAACACCCCCGAGGGCGTACTGACCGAGGTGGAGGGGTTCCCCGCGGACGTGGCCGCGTTCTGCACCCGCGTCGCCACCCAGGCACCGCCGCTCGCGGTCGTCGAGTCCGTCACCCACGAGGTGATGCCCGGCCGGGGCGGCACCGGCTTCGCCATCCACACCTCCGAGGACGGCGCGGGCCGCACCCTGGTCTCCCCGGACGTGGCCACCTGCGCCGACTGCCTCCGCGAACTCATGGACCCGGCGGACCGGCGCTACCGGCACCCCTTCATCACCTGCACCCACTGCGGGCCGCGGTTCACCGTCGTCACCGGGCTGCCCTACGACCGGGCGCGGACGACGATGGCCCGCTTCCCGATGTGCGCCGACTGCGCCCGGGAGTACGAGGATCCGGCCGACCGCCGCTTCCACGCGCAGCCCGTCGCCTGCAACGCCTGCGGCCCCCGGCTGCGGCTCGTCCGCGGCCGCTCCGGCACCGGCCCAGAGGCCTCCGGCCCGGACGGCGCCCCTGGCCCGAGGAACGTGACCGGCGGACAGGGCGTCCCCGCCGAGGACGGCCTCACCGGTGAGGACGCGCTCGCCGAGGCACGCCGGCTGCTCGCCTCCGGTGCCGTCGTCGCCGTCAAGGGCCTCGGCGGCTACCACCTGGCCTGCGACGCGGGCGACCCGGAGGCCGTCGCGACGCTGCGCCGCCGGAAGAACCGCGGCGACAAGCCGTTCGCCGTGATGACCCGCTCCCTGACCACCGTCGAACAACTCGCCCACGCCGGCCCCGCCGAACGGGACCTGCTCACCGGCCGCCGTCGGCCGGTCGTCCTGCTCCGCCGCCGCACCCCCGCCCCCGGGGCACCGGCCGTCGCCGACGCCGTCGCCCCCGGCAGCCCCGACCTGGGCTTCCTGCTGCCCTACACCCCGCTGCACCAGCTGCTGCTGGGACTGCCCGGCGACCCCGAAGGGCCCCCGGTCCTGGTCATGACCAGCGGCAACCGGTCCGGCGAGCCCATCGTCACCGACGACGCCGAGGCGCTGACCCGGCTCTACGGGCTGGCCGACGCCTGGCTCACCCACGACCGCCCCATCCACGTCCCGTGCGACGACTCGGTGGTGCGGGTGTGCGGCGGCGAGGAGCTGCCGGTGCGCCGCTCCCGCGGCTACGCCCCGTTCCCCGTCGCCCTGCCCGTGCCCGTCGAGCCGGTCCTCGCCGTGGGCGGCGACCTGAAGAACACCTTCTGCGTCGCCGACGGGCGGTACGCCTGGCTGTCCGCGCACGTCGGCGACATGGACGACCTGTCGACCCTGCACGCGTTCGAAGCGGCCACCGGTCATCTGCGGGCGCTCACCTCGGTCACCCCGGTGGTGACCGTCGCCGACCGGCACCCCGGCTACCGGTCCGCGCAGTGGGCCGGGCGCACCGCCGCCGGGCGCCCGCTGCGCCGGGTGCAGCACCACCACGCCCATGTGGCCTCCACGATGGCCGAGCACGGCCTGGACGGATCCGCCCCGGTGATCGGCGTCGCCTTCGACGGCACCGGCTACGGCGACGACGCCGCCGTGTGGGGCGGCGAGGTGCTGCTGGCGGACTACGACGGCTTCGAGCGCTTCGCCCACCTCGCGTACGTCCCGCTGCCCGGCGGCGACGCGGCCGTCCGCAACCCCTACCGGATGGCGCTGTCCCATCTGCGGGCCGCGGGCCTCCCGTGGGACGAGGACCTCCCCTGCACGGCGGCCTGCCGCCCCGGCGAACTCCGCCTGCTCGGCCGGCAGCTGGACCGGAACCTCAACTGCGTCCCCACCTCCAGCATGGGCCGGCTGTTCGACGCGGTCTCCTCGCTGGCCGGCGTCCGGCACCGGGTCGACTACGAGGCGCAGGCCGCCATGGAGCTGGAGAACGCGGCGCTGGAGCGGACCGCGGACTGCGGCCCCGGCTACCGGTTCGCCGTCCGGGACGGCGCCGGCGGCCCGCTGCTCGCCGACCCGGCCCCGGTGCTCGCGGCCGTGATCCGGGACCTGCGCTCCGGCGCGGGCCCGGGAGAGGTCGCCGCCCGGTTCCACCTCGCCGTGGCCGGCCTGGTCGGCGAGATCTGCGCGGCGGCCCGGGAGGCGACCGGCCTGAGCACGGTGGCCCTCACCGGTGGGGTCTTCTGCAACGCCGTGCTCACCACGGCGTGCGCCGAGCACCTCGGCGCCGACGGATTCACTGTGCTGCGGCACCGCAAGGTGCCCCCCAACGACGGCGGCCTGGCCCTGGGACAGGTGATGGTCGCCGCCCGAACCGCGTCCGGGCCCCCGGCGGCGCAACCGCGACCGACCGGTCAGCGGGCCACGAGCTGAGGAGGAGCGATGTGTCTGGCTGTTCCCGGCCGAGTGCTGGAGATCGAGGAGCGCGACGGAACACGGATGGCCCGCGTCGACTTCGGCGGCGTGGTCAAGGACGTCTGTCTGGAGTACGTGCCCGACATGCGGATCGGTGACTACGCCATCGTGCATGTCGGCTTCGCCCTCCAGCGGCTGGACGAGGAGTCCGCCCGGCAGACGCTGGAACTGTTCGAACACCTCGGCGTCCTCGACGAGGAGTTCGGAGACGCCTGGGGCCGCGCCGCCAAGGAGGCGGGGACCGGCAGACCGGCCGGCACCGGCACCGGCCCCGGCAACGACCCGTCGAAGGAGGCACCGTCATGAAGTACCTCGACGAATTCAGCGACCCCGTTCTGGCCAAGCGCCTCTTCGACGACATCCGGGCCACCGTCACCCAGCCCTGGTCGCTGATGGAAGTATGCGGCGGGCAGACCCACTCGATCATCCGGCACGGCATCGACCAGCTCCTCCCCGACGGGATCTCACTGATCCACGGCCCCGGATGCCCGGTCTGCGTGACCCCGCTGGACGTCATCGACAAGGCCCTGGAGATCGCCTCCCGGCCGGACGTCGTCTTCTGTTCCTTCGGCGACATGCTCCGGGTGCCGGGCAGCAAACGCGACCTCTTCCAGGTGAAGAGCGAGGGCGGCGACGTACGCGTCGTCTACTCGCCGCTGGACGCCCTGAAGATCGCGCGGGACAACCCGGACCGGCAGGTCGTCTTCTTCGGCATCGGCTTCGAGACCACCGCGCCCCCCAACGCGATGACCGTGTACCAGGCGAAGAAGCTCGGCATCGAGAACTTCAGCCTGCTCGTCTCCCACGTGCGGGTGCCCCCGGCGATCGACGCCATCATGAACGCGCCCGACTGCCGGGTGCAGGCGTTCCTCGCCGCCGGCCACGTGTGCACGGTGATGGGCATCCGTGAGTACCCCGAACTCGCGGAGCGGCACGAAGTGCCGATCGTGGTCACCGGCTTCGAGCCGCTCGACATCCTCGAGGGCATCCGCCGCGCCGTGCACCAGCTGGAGGCGGGCGAGCACACGGTGGAGAACGCCTACCCCCGTGCCGTCCAGCCCGACGGCAGCCCCGCGGCCCGGGCGATGCTCGACGACGTCTTCGAGATCACCGACCGCGCCTGGCGGGGCATCGGCACCATCCCCTCCAGCGGCTGGCGGCTGTCGGAGAAGTACCGGGACTACGACGCCGAGCACCGGTTCTCGGTCAGCGGCATCGACACCCGGGAGTCCACGGTCTGCCGCAGTGGCGAGGTCCTCCAGGGGCTGATCAAGCCGCACGAGTGCGCCGCGTTCGGCAAGGAGTGCACCCCGCGCAACCCGCTCGGCGCCACGATGGTCTCCAGCGAGGGCGCCTGCGCCGCGTACTACCTCTACCGCAGGCTGTCCGAGCCGCCTGCGTCCGATTCGACGGAGGAGGCGACTTCCGTTGGGTGATGCGGCCGACCGGCATGTGGTCCAACTGACCGATGCCATCGCCCCGGTGGACGCCGCGCCGGGTGCCGGGGACGCTCCCGACTTCTCCGGCTGGACCTGCCCGGCACCCCTGCGCGACCAGGAGAAGGTCGTCATGGGGCACGGTGGCGGCGGGGCGCTGTCGGCGGAGCTCGTGGAGCACCTGTTCGCCCCGGCCTTCGGCAGCGAGGAACTCGCCGAACTCGGCGACTCGGCGACGCTGCACCTCGGCGGAGCACGGCTGGCCTTCTCCACGGACTCGTTCGTGGTGCGGCCGCTGTTCTTCCCCGGCGGCAGCATCGGCGACCTCGCCGTCAACGGCACCGTCAACGACCTGGCCATGAGCGGTGCCTGGCCCGCCTATCTGTCCTGCGGCTTCATCCTCGAGGAGGGCGTGGAGATCTCCGTCGTCGGCCGGGTCGCCCAGGCGCTCGGCGCCGCCGCGAGAGAGGCGGGCGTGGCCGTGGCCACCGGCGACACCAAGGTGGTCGAGGCCGGGCACGGGGACGGGATCTTCATCAACACCTCGGGCATCGGGGTGATCCCCGACGGGGTGGACATCCGGCCCCAGCGCGCCCGGCCGGGCGATGTGGTCATCGTCAGCGGTGCGATCGGAGCGCACGGCGTCGCCATCATGAGCGTCCGGGAGGGCCTGGAGTTCGGGGTGGAGGTCGAGAGCGACACCACCGCCCTCGCCGGGCTCGTCGGGACGATGCTCGGCGCCTGCCGCGATCTGCACGTGCTGCGCGACCCCACCCGCGGCGGCATGGCCACCACCCTCAACGAGATCGCCACAGCCTCCGGCGTCGGGGTCCTCCTGCAGGAGCGGAACCTCCCGGTGCCCGACGCGGTGGCCAACGCCTGCGCGTTCCTCGGCCTCGACCCGCTGTACGTGGCCAACGAGGGCAAGCTCGTCGCCTTCGTACCGCGGGAGCACGCCGAGGCCGTGCTGGCGGCCATGCGGTCCCATCCGCACGGAAAGGAAGCGGTGATCGTCGGTGAGTGCGTCGAGGACCACCCCCGGATGGTCGTGGCCGCCACCGGCCTCGGCGGCACCCGGGTGGTCGACGTCCCCCTCGGCGAGCAACTGCCGCGCATCTGCTGAGCGGACGACGGAAGGTACGGCCACGGCGGCGGCCCGGCATTCGCCCGGCGGCGGGGCCCCGGCCGTCACCGGGGCCGGGATCGGCGTGCCCGGCGGGTCGGGCACCACCCGGGACCCGTCCGTGAAGGCCAGGCGTCCCGGAGCGCAGCGCGTCCTGGAGCGGTCAGCAGCCGGGGACCGGCCCCTCCCCGGACTCCGCCCTGCGCACCCGCCCGTCGGTTCCCGGGTGCAGATCGAGGGCCTCCAGCAGGAACGCCAGGTCGTCCGCGTCCTCGGCGTGCCCGGCGACCACCTTGCGCGCCGCGGAGCGCAGCCGCCGCCACTCCGCCGCCGCCCGGTGCGATTCCTGTTCCTGGCCGCCGTGGGCGTCCCGGGGGTCGAGGTGGGGTGCGGGGCGGCCGGAGGGCGGGTTCATCGCACGATCCTCGCGCCGCCCCGGGCACCGGCGCCAGGGGCGCGGCGGAGGGTCACCGGATCGGCCCACCCGCCGGCCGGCCCCCGCCGGGGCCCGCGCCGCGACGGCGCCCGCATCCCGTCGGCGTGTCACTCCCACGGGCAGGCCGGCGCGCTTCTGTTCGAGTTTCCGTTGCCGGCGGACCGGTTACCCATGGCCGTCGGACAGGCGCGACTCGCGTTGTTCGAGGACACGCGCTGTTCAGGACTCGCGTTTCAGGACTCGCAATTCTTCAGGGAGAGCGGCAGTGGCACAGGGCAGAGTGAAGTGGTTCAGCGGTGAGAAGGGCTTCGGGTTCATCGAGCGCGAGAGCGGTGCGGATGTGTTCGTCCACTTCTCCGAGATCGAAGGGGTCGGCTACCGCAGCCTGGAGGAGGGGCAGCAGGTGGAGTTCGACATCACCCAGGGCCCCAAGGGCCCGCAGGCGGCCCGCGTTCGCGGCATCTGACCGGGCGGACGGCCGACGGAGGGCGTGACGGCGGGACGCGGCCGTGGTGGCCGCGTCCCGCCGTCCGCGCGGGCGCCGGAGCCCGCCGCACCCGAGGGACCGGCGTCCCGGTCCGTGCGCCACCGGGGTCCGCCGTCCGTGCACCACCGGAGTCCGCCGTCCGTACGCCACCGGCGTCCCGCCGTCCGTGCGGGAACCGGGGGAGCGGCCCGAACGCCCCGAGGCGCCGCCCGGAGCGCCACGCCACCCTCCGTCCGCGGGGCAGCCGCCGGCCGGTGACCGGGGGTACCGTCGCCCCGTGCGTCTGCTGCTGACCGCCGACACCCATCTGCCCCGCCGCGCCCGGGAACTTCCCGCCGAACTCCTGGACCGGATGTCCCGTGCCGATGTGGTGATCCACGCCGGGGACTGGGTGGACACCGCGACCCTGGACCTCCTGGAATCCCGCGCGCGACGGCTGATCGGGGTGTACGGCAACAACGACGGCCCCGCACTGCGCGCCCGGCTGCCCGAGGTCGCCCGCGCGGAGCTGGACGGGGTGCGGTTCGCCGTCGTGCACGAGACCGGACCGGCGCAGGGGCGCGAGCGGCGCTGCGCCGAACGCTTCCCCGACACCGACGTCCTGGTGTTCGGCCACAGCCACATCCCCTGGGACACCACCGCCGCCGGTGGCCTCCGCCTGCTGAACCCCGGCTCGCCCACCGACCGCCGCGGCCAGCCGTACTGCACGTACCTGACGGCCGAGACCGCCCAGGGCGCGCTCACCGTCGTCGAGTTGCACCGGCTGCCCCCGCGCCGCACGGCCTCCCGCCCCGCCTGATCGCGCTCCGGCGAAGAGCGGTACGGCTACGGAACGTGCGACCCGTTCCACGTTCGGTGATGCCTTCAGGGTCCCGGTCCGCGGTCGCTGGCCGGGGTGTGCCGGGCGTGGGACGCTGAAGTGCGGGGGTGTACGGCCGAGGAGACCCGGGAGGGCAGATGGGACGCGATGTCCCGGCGCTCGTGTTCACCCGCGACGACCGACGCCGGTACCGGCGGAAGGTGCAGCGCTGCCTCGACGCCTTCTCCGCGATGCTCCAGGCCGAGAGCTTCGAGTTCGAGCGGCCCCAGGTCGGCCTGGAGATCGAGCTCAACCTGGTGGACGGCGCCGCGGAGCCCGCCATGCGCAGCACCGAGGCACTGGAGGCGATCGCCGATCCCGCGTGGTCCACCGAGCTCGGCCGGTTCAACCTGGAGGTGAACATACCGCCCCGCCGGCTGACCTCCGGCGGCCCCGGCGCCTGGGAGCAGGAGGTGCGCGACGCCCTCAACCACGCGGAGGACCGGGCCGCGGCCCTGGGGGTCCACCTGATCATGGTCGGCATCCTGCCGACCCTGGAGCAGCAGAACGTCGGTGCGGGCGCGCTCTCCGAGGACCCGCGCTACCGGCTCCTCAACGAACAGGTCTTCGCGGCCCGCGGGGAGGACCTGCGGATCGCGATCGAGGGCGTCGACCGGCTGCGCACCTACGCGGACACCATCACCCCCGAGGCCGCCTGCACCAGCACCCAGTTCCATCTCCAGGTCAGCCCGGACGACTTCGCCAACTACTGGAACGCCGCGCAGCTCATCGCGGGGGTGCAGGTGGCCCTCGGCGCCAACGCGCCGTTCCTCTTCGGCAAGGAGCTGTGGCGGGAGACCCGTATCCCGCTCTTCGAGCAGGCCACCGACACCCGCGCCGAGGAGCTCAAGGCGCAGGGCGTCCGGCCGCGCGTCTGGTTCGGTGAACGCTGGATCACCTCGGTCTTCGACCTGTTCGAGGAGAACGCCCGCTACTACCCGGCGCTGCTGCCGCTCTGCGACGACGAGGACCCGCTGGACACCCTGGAGAACGGCGACATCCCGCAGCTGGCCGAGCTGACCCTGCACAACGGGACGATCTACCGCTGGAACCGGCCGGTGTACGCCGTCGTGCACGGCAGACCCCATCTGCGGGTGGAGAACCGGGTGCTGCCGGCCGGGCCGACCATGGCGGACCTCAACGCCAACGGCGCCTTCTACTATGGTCTGGTGCGCGCCCTGGCCGAGGAGGACCGGCCGGTGTGGACCCGGATGTCCTTCTCCGCCGCCGAGGACAACCTGCACACCGCCGCCCGGCACGGCATCGACGCCCGGCTGTACTGGCCCGGCATGGGCGAGGTGCCGGCCACCGAACTCGTTCTGCGGCGGCTGCTGCCGCTGGCCCACCGGGGCCTGGAACGCTTCGGGCTGGACGCGGCGTGGCGGGAACCGCTGCTCGGCATCATCGAGCAGCGCTGCGTGAGCGGGCGGAACGGTGCTCTCTGGCAGGCGGAGATGTTCCACGCGATCGCCCGGGACTCGCGCGTCGGACACCACGAGGCGCTGCGCAGGATGACCGAGCAGTACATCGCGTACATGCACCTCAACGCGCCCGTCCACACCTGGCCGGTGGACTGACCCCAGGCCGCGGGCGGCGCTCGGCCTCCGCGCCGCGGCAGCCCGGCGGCCTCCTGCCGGCCGCTCCCGCCGGTTTGCCGCCCAGGCCAGGACGCGGCTGCGGCGCGGTGCCTGCTCCGGGTGCGCATGCGCACCCCGCGGACGTGTGGAACCGTGAAGAGGGAGAGCCGCCGGCGGCGGTCCCAGGGCGGCTCGCCGGGTCACCGGACGGGGCGGGCCGCGGGATCCCGTGGCTCCGGGCGCGTCCGGGGGCGTGGCCCGCGCCGGTACGTCAGGAGGTCCGCCATGTCCCAGCTCCAGGCCCCACCGAGCCAGACCCCGGCGCCGTTCCGGACGCCGCGCGAGCGCGCCGACGAGGGAAAGGCGGCCCGCGGTCGCACGTCCCGCTCCCGCCACGGAGAGTTCGAGTCGTCGCCGGGCCGCCCGGATCCGGTGGACCTCATCGAACGGCAGTCGGCGACCCGGGTGCCCGAGCTGGTGCCCCTCCGGTACGGACGCATGCTGGAATCCCCGTTCCGCTTCTACCGGGGCGCAGCCGCGATCATGGCGTCCGACCTGGCGGACACGCCGGTGTCGGGCTTCACCACACAGCTGTGCGGCGACGCCCACATGCTGAACTTCCGGCTGCTGGCCTCCCCCGAGCGGCACCTGATGTTCGACATCAACGACTTCGACGAGACGCTGCCCGGCCCCTGGGAGTGGGACGTGAAACGGCTCGCGACCAGCCTGGTCATCGCCTGCCGCGAGAACGGCTGGGACGAGGCCGAACGCGCCGAGATCGTCCGGGCCACCGTACGGTCCTACCGGGAGCGCATGCGCTTCTTCGCGGACATGGGCAATCTCGATGTCTGGTACGCCCACGCCGACATGGACCAGATCCAGGCGATCCAGGCGGAGCAGCTGGACCGGTCCCGCCGCAAGCGCCTCGCGCGCGCCCTCGACAAGGCCCGGTCCCACGACACGCTCCAGGCTTTCGAGAAGCTCACCCACGTCGTGGACGGCGAGCGCCGGATCGCCGCCGACCCGCCCCTGATCGTGCCGCTCACCGACCTGCTCCCGCAGGTCCAGCGGGAGATGCTGGAACAGGCGCTCCGCGAGCTGATCGAGCGGTACGGCCGCACCCTCCGCTCCGACCACCGCACCCTGCTGGAGCAGTACCGGCTGGCCGACGTGGCCCGCAAGGTGGTGGGCGTCGGCAGCGTCGGCACCCGGTGCTGGCTGGTGCTGCTGCTCGGCCGGGACGACCAGGACCCGCTGCTGCTCCAGGCCAAGGAGGCCGACGAGTCCGTCCTCGCCCCGCATGTGGGCGCCAGCGCCTACGACAACCAGGGCCAACGGGTCGTCTCCGGACAGCGGTTGATGCAGTCGGCCAGTGACATCTTCCTCGGCTGGCAGCGCGCCGAGGGCATCGACGGCCGGCAGCGGGACTTCTACGTCCGCCAGTTGCGGGACTGGAAGGGCATCGTCGAGCCCGCTTCCATGGTCCCCGACATGCTGGAGCGGTTCGGCCGGCTCAGCGGTGCCACGCTGGCCCGGGCGCACGCGCGCTCCGGGGACCGGATCGGCATCGCCGCCTATCTGGGCCGCGGGGGCGTCTTCGACGAGGCCATGGTGCGGTTCGCCGAGGGCTACGCGGACCGCAACGAGCGCGATCACGCGGCCCTGGTGGAAGCGGTGCGGACGGGCCGGGTCACGGCCCGCTCGGCGTGACCGGCGTTCCGCACGCACACCGCGGCGGCCCGGCAGCGGCCCGGCCGCCGCACGCCCAGAACGGCGCCCCAGGAAAGCACTCCGGCAAGCACCCAGGAAAGCTCCGCCCCCGGCAAGCGCGGGGCGGAGCACCTGCGGTTCAGAGCAGACCGAGTGACCGGGCCCGCCGGACCGCCTCGCTGCGCCGGGAGGCGGACAGCTTGCGGTAGATGCTCTTGAGATGTGTCTTCACGGTGTTCACCGAGAGACAGAGCTCCGCCGCGATCTCCTCGGTCGACAGCATTCCGGCGGCCTGCGCCAGCACCTCGCGCTCCCGGTCGGTGAGCGACGCCACGATCACCGGTTCCGGTCCGCCCCCGGCCTCCGGGGGCGCGCCGCCCCCGGCCGCCCCGACGGTCAGCCAGTCGTGCTCCTCCGTCGTCCCGGCCCCGTCCCGGAGCAGCTGCCCGACCCAGGCGCCGGAGTCGGTGAAGGGCCGCCGCAGCAGTTCGGGACGGGCGAGCCGCAGCGCCTGACCGAGCAGCCGCCGCGCCGTCCGCGGCTCCTCGTCCAGCTCCGCCATCCGGGCCTGGAGGAGCCGGAGGCGGACGCGGTCCGCCGTCCCGGCGCCCGGGGCGTCGGACAGCGCGGCCAGCAGGTCCCGCGCCCCGCTCGCGTCGCCCGCCGCCAGCCGGGCCCGGGCGAGCGCCACGAGGCGCGCGGGGTGACCCGGTGCGCCCGGTGCCAGGACGGCGACGGCCCGCTCCGGGTCACCGGCGGCCAGATGCGCGGCGGACAGCGCGACGGCGGCCCGCTCCTCCAGCCAGGTCGGGGCAGCCGGTGCCCCATCGGTGTCCTCCGGGGACAGGCCACCGGCCAGCGTCTCGATGCCGCCGAGAGCCCCCCGGACGTCGCCGGTGGCCACGTCGAGGCGGGAGCGGATGACGGCGCACTCGGTGCGGACCACCGGATCGAGCGGAGCTCCGAACTCCGCGGCGGCGAGCTGCAGATGGTGCTTGACGGCCGGCAGCTCATGGCGTTCCGAGGCGACACCGGCCAGCGCGAGATGGCCCGTTCCCCACGGGCGCAGCAGCGCGGGCCCGGTGCACCGCCCGGCCGCCAGCGCCTGCTGGGCGTGCGCCTCGGCCGCGGTCAGCGCGCCGCGCAGCGATTCGATCAGCGCGACCGCACCGAGTGCCGCATCGTGGAGCGGCCGGGTGACCGGGTCCGTGCAGGACTCCCGCAGCTCCCGGAAGGCGTGTTCGGCGTCGTCGAGCCGGCCGGCGCGCAGCCGCGCGGCCGCCGCGCCGTACCGGGCCAGCGCCGGCAGCTCCGGATGCTCCGCCGCGCAGCGGCCGGGCAGGTGCGCCAGCAGGTCCCGGACCTCGGCCGCCGCCCGGTCCGCCGCGGCGCAGCCGTCCCCCTCGGCCGTACCGCTCCCGGCCAGCAGCCCGAGCAGCGCCAGGGAGAGCCGCGAGGCCGGCGCCGCCGGGGCGTCGTCGGCCAACGCCCGCCGCGCCCGCTCCAGATGGGCCGGGCAGCCGGCGGCGTCGTCCCGGGCCAGGGCGCAGGCGGCCGCCACGAGATGGACGGCGGCCCCCGCGTCCGGCTGGTCCGGGGCGACCGCGGACCGGAGCTCCGCGAACGCGTCGGCTCCGGGGCCCAGCAGCAGACGGCCGACCGCGAGGTTGTCGACCAGGAAGCCGGCCGCGAAGGCGAAGTCCCGGGCGGCGGCCGCATGGGGGAGCGCGGCGTCCAGATCTCCGGCGGCGGCGAGCCACCGCGCGGCCCGCCGGTGCAGCTCGGGCTCCAACGCCCCGTCGGCGAGCCGCAGGCGGGCCCGCAGCACCTCGGCGAACAGCGGATGGCAGCGGTACCACCCCGTGCCCGTCTCCGCCTCGACGAAGGCGTGGGCCCGGGCGAGCGCCGCCAGGGTGCGGGCCGCGTCGTCCCGGCCCGTCAGCTCGTCCGCGAGACCGGGATGCACCCGCTCCAGCACACTGCTGCGCACCAGCAGGTCCCGGACCGGCGCGGGCTGCGGCGCGAGCACCTCCGCGGTGAGGTAGTCGGCCACCGCGTCGTGCCCCGCGGGGGAGCCGTACGGCGCGTCGCCGCGCTGCAGGGACAGCGCGGAGAACCGGAGCCCGGTGGCCCAGCCCCCGGTCCGCGCCGAGAGCGTCCGGACGCTGTCCGGCGACGGATCGAGCCCGTGACGGCGCAGCAGCAGCGCCGTCTCGCGCGGGGTGAACGCCAGGTCCGCGCCGTCGATCTCGGTGAGCTGGCCCGCGGCACGGTGCCGGTGCAACGGAAGGAGCGGTTCCAGCCGGCTGACCAGCATCAGACGCAGCTGCGGCCCGGCGTGGCGCACCACGAACTCCAGACCCGCCGCCACCTCCCGGGAGCGCACCTCGTCGAAGTCGTCGAGGACCAGCACCACCGGTTCGGGCAGCCGGGACAGGGCGCAGGCGAGCCGGGTCAGCAACGAACGGTCGACATGATCCGCGTGCGTCGGAACACCGATCCCGTCACCCAGAGTGACGCCGTGGTGGCGAAAGGCCTCCAGGGTGTAGGCCCAGAACACCCCCGGAGCGTTGTTGTCCGGTTCCGTGGTGAGCCACACGACCGGGCCGGGCGGCTGCTCCTCGGCGGCCCAGGAGGCCATCAGCACGGTCTTGCCGGTCCCGGCGGGCCCGCTGACGAGCGTCACCGGCCCGGCAGCGCCCTCGGCGAGCCGGGCCAGCAGACGCCGGCGCACCACATGGGTCCGCGGCGGCGCGGGTACGGCGAACCGGGCGCCGAGCAGCGGATCCCCGGTGGGCGTCCGGCCCCCGCGGCGCGCCGCGACGCCCGCGGATGCCGTGCGGCGCGCGCGGGACACGGATGCCTCGGGGGGTTCCTCGGACGCCGGGGATGTGCTCAGACGCATGATCACCACCGTGAGCGCTCGGCCGCCTTCTCGGTACGGCCGGCCGTGGCGGACGCTGCGACAACGGCGTCGCCGCCGCCCATCGGCCGGTGCGCTTCCCCACCCGGGGGGTGAACACCATCAAAACCGACACCGGCCCCTGTCCGCCACTCGGGGCACACGCGCCCCTACAGCCACAGCCGAAGCCACAGCCGAAGCCGAAGCCGAAGCCGCAGGCTCACGTGCCTCGGGCCCGGTCCGGAGCGTCGCCCCTCACCTTCACAGGACGGCGATCGGATTGACCGGCGAGCCGGTGGCCGCCGGAAGCCGCAAGGGGGCGATCACGCAGAAGAACGACCACCGCCCCAGCTGCTCACAGAACGGCAGCAGGTCCTCGAACTGCAGATAGTCCAGCAGGTGCAGCCCCATCGCATGGATGCCCAGCACATGGACCGGGAAGCCGACCCCCGGCACGGAGCTCGGGGCGGCGTCGCTGTTGCTGTCGCTGCCCAGCGCGGCCACCCGCCGTTCCGCCAGGAACCGCAGCGCCTCCGGGTGGAGTCCGGCCCGGGTCGCCGCGACGTCCCACGGCCCGAGCTCGTTGCGGCGCCGGCGGTGGCCCACCCGTACGAAGAGCAGGTCCCCCTCGCCGACGCGCACCTGCTGTGCGGCCTCGGCCGCCGCGAGCTCCCCCGCGGTCACCTGGTCGCCCGGCTCCAGCCACGGCACCCCGCGCAGCCGGGGGATGTCCAGCAGCACGCCCCGCCCGACGATGCCGTCGCGCGCCGCGTCGATGGAGAGTTCGGTCGCGCCGCCCGAGGTCACGGCCGTCGCCGGCACCCCGTTGTACAGCGTCGCGTCATAGACCACATGGCACAGCGCGTCGATGTGGCTGTCGGCGTTGCCGTGCACGTTCATCGCGAAGCGGTCCAGGGCGAAGTGCAGCCCGGCCGGGCTCGCGCCGCTCTCCGGCGGGCTGGTCATCCGGTGGTCGCACGGCTCGGGGTTGTCGGCCGTCGGCTCGGTCCCGATGGGCGCCGCGAGCGTGACCGTGCGACCGGTACGGATCTCCCCGGCCGCCGCGAGCAGCCGGGCCGGCGTCAGCTCCCTGAGGGCGCCGGGCCGGTCGTCCGGCCCCCGGCTCACCTCGTCGGCGAGCCGGCGCCGCAGCGCCTCGAAGGCGTCCCGGTCCAGCGGCGGTGCGGTGCCGGAGCCCGCTCGTGTCGTCATCCCGGTCACCCGGCGGGCTGCGCGGGATCGGACGGCTCGTCCGCGGTGCGCGGCGGCATCCCCACCGAGACCGGCGGCGCGTTGTGCGCGGCCCGGGTCAGCGCCCGGTCGAGCGTGATGGCCGCGTCGATCAGCGCGAGGTGGGTGAAGGCCTGCGGGAAGTTCCCCAACTGCTCACCGGTCACGGCCACTTCCTCGGAGTACATCCCCAGGTGGTTGGCGTAGGTCAGCATCTTCTCGAAGACCAGCCGTGCCTGGTCGAGCCGTCCGGCGCGGGCGAGCGCGTCGACATAGCTGAACGTGCAGAGCGAGAAGGTGCCTTCGGAGCCCCGCAGGCCGTCGGGCGAGGCCGACGGGTTGTACCGGTAGACCAGGCTGTCGGACACCAGCTCCTGGTCCATCGCGGCCAGCGTCGAGGTCCACATCGGGTCGTGGGGTGCGATGAAGCCGACCGTGGACATCCGCAGCAGCGACGAGTCCAGCACATCGCTCCCGTAGTGCTGGACGAAGGCCTGCCGTTCGGGGTTCCAGCCGCGCTCCATGATCTCCGCGTAGATCTTGTCGCGCTCGGTGGTCCAGCTCGGCAGGTCGGCGGGCCGGCCGCGTTCCGTGGCGAGCCGCACCGCGCGGTCGAAGGCCACCCACGACATCAGCCGGCCGTAGGTGAAGTCCTGGCGGCCTCCCCGGGTCTCCCAGATCCCCTCGTCCGGCTGGTCCCAGTGCTCGGTCAGCCAGTCCATGATGGTGCTGAGCGAGGTCCAGCCCCGGTGGTCCAGCTGGATCCCGCGGCGGTCGGCGAAGGAGATGCTGTCCAGCGCCTCGCCGTAGATGTCGAGCTGCAGCTGGTCCGCCGCGCCGTTGCCGATCCGCACCGGCCGGGAACCGCGGTAGCCCCCCCAGTGGTCGAGCACCTCCTCGGTGAGGTCGGCGGAGCCGTCCACCCGGTACATGATGTTGAGGGGACTGCTCCGGCCGCCGGCCTGCTCCCGCACCCGGTCGCGCAGCCAGCCGATGAACGCGGCGGCCTCCTCGGTGAAGCCCAGCCCGAGCAGCGCGTACACCGAGAAGGACGCGTCGCGGATCCAGGTGTAGCGGTAGTCCCAGTTCCGTTCGCCGCCGAGCTGCTCCGGCAGGCCCGCGGTCGGGGCCGCCACCATCGCCCCGCTCGGCGCGTACGTCATCAGCTTCAGAGTGATCGCGGAACGCTCCACGGCCTCCCGCCACCGCCCGATGTACTGCGAACGGCTCAGCCAGGTACGCCAGTACCGGACGGTGTCGTCGAACAGCTGCTGGAACTCGGCGGCGTGGATCTCCCGGGGCGGCCCGCCCGCGAAGGACTCCAGCACCACGCCGCGCTGCTGCCCCGCCTCCAGCGGCAGCACCGCATGGATGTCACCGTCCACCGAGCGCCCGTGGGCGGGCCGGGCGTCGTCCGGCTCCCGCACCGTGTGCAGGGTCAGTTCCATGCCGTTGCCGGTGAACACCGCCCCGTGCTCGCTGACATGGAGCTCGTGGGGGCTGCGGCCGTAGTCGAACCGCGGCGCGATCTCCACCTTGAACTCCATCCGCCCCCGCACACAGCGCAGCATGCGCACCAGCCGGTGGTTCCGGGTGGCGGCCAGGCCCCGGGAGACGGGCATGAAGTCCACCACCTCGCCCGCCCCCTCCTCCGTCATGAACCGGGTGATGAGAATGGCGGTGTTGGGGTGGTACAGCTGCCTGACGGAGTAGGCACCCCTCGACGGGCTCACCCGGAAGTACCCACCGCGGCTGTGGTCCAGCAGCGCGCCGAAGACGCTCGGGGAGTCGAACCGGGGACAGCAGAACCAGTCGATGCTGCCGTCGGCCGACACCAGCGCGGCCGTCTGCAGATCGCCGATCAGGCCGTGGTCCGCGATGAGCGGGTAGTCGTCCATGGTGAACCCTTCCGGCCGGGCGGCGTCGGGGCGACGCGGAGTACGACGGAACGCCAGCGTCGCAATCCGCCCGGGGGCCGGTCTTCACCCGCACCGGGTGATAGGCGCTCCCGCCGTCACCCACCGGAACCGGACGGACGCACCGGGTCTCCGTCGCCGTGTGCCACGGGGGAGTGCGTGGTCGCGGGTGCGCGACGGTGCGGCGGTCCGCGGGGTGGCGGACGATGGACCCATGGGCAGGGGCCCAGGGGTTTCCGTCCGACGGCGCCCTGGGCCGAGGGCCCAGTGGATTCCGTCCGGCGGCAGTGAGGATTCCCGATGAGTGTCCCCACCGGAGTGCTGAGCAATATGTCGGACGTCCACCGTGAACGTCTGTTGGAGCTGGCCAGTGTCACGCTCATTCCGGCGGGCGTGCGGCTCTTCGACGAGGGGAGCCGGGCCGACCGGTTCTGGGTCATTCGACGGGGCGGTGTGGCGCTCGATGTGCATGTCCCCGGCCGCCGCGCCCCCGTCGTGGAAACGCTGGGAGAAGGCGATCTGGTCGGCTGGTCCTGGCTCGCACCGCCCCGGCGCTGGCATCTCGGCGCCCAGACCCTGACCGAGGTCGAGGCGTTCGAGTTCGACGCGGAGGCGGTGACCGGCCTCTGCCGTGACGAGCCCGCGCTCGGGCTCGAGCTGGTCACGGCGGTCGCCACGGTCATCGGGCACCGGCTCGCCGCATCGCGCAGACGCCTGCTCGACCTCTACGGACCGGCCGGCAGCGGGCCGTTGCTCTGACCGGCCCGCCGGAATGCGCGGGGCCGGACGTCCACACGGTCACCCGGGGCAGCGTTCCGCGGCGACGGTCCTGAAGGGGTGTTCTCCAACTCCCGTAACCGGTAAGCGCTTACGTGTCGGGAACGCACTCCGTTCCGTGTTCGTCCTTCCTCGGGAAGGTCACGATTTCTGCGGTCAGGTTCGTCGATGGCGGTGGCTTGTTCGTTCAACGGATGACAATATCGTCCACGAGCTCGCGATTTCCTGGGAATCGGAGCACCATCCTTCTTCATGCCGGAGGCGCCGGCCCGGGTCGGCGCCTCTCTCTATGCGGAGCAGATTCAGCAGCGGCAGGCAACGTCCATGGGCCTGCCGGAAAGGACCGACACAGTGGCACAGCGCGTGATCACCCTCATTACCGACGACATCAGTGGGGAGCAGGGCGACGACATTGCTACGCACGTTTTCAGCATTGACGGCATCAGCTACGAGATCGACCTCGGAGCCGACAACTACGACAAGCTCCTTGAGGCCATGGGGCCGTTCGTCAGCGCGGGCCGCAAGATTTCCGGCTCCCGTCGTGGCCAGGGCAAGCGCGCCCAGGCCTCCGGTTCGAAGCCCGACCCGGTGAAGGTCCGCGAGTGGGCCAAGGCCCAGGGCATCGAGGTCAGCATGCGCGGGCGCGTTCCGAAGGACGTCGTGGAGAAGTACGAAGCCGCCCACTGACCCGGCGGAGACGGAGCTCCCGGCACCGGCGCGTGCCATTGCCGGGGGCTCCGTCCCGTTCGGTGCGAATACCGCGGGGCGGCGCGCGGAGGGCCTTCGGGAATTCCCGTTCCGCCGCCCCGCCATCCGGGGCTCATCCGGTCGTGGGACCGGGTGGGGTGTTGGGGTGGAATCGTGGGGAAAGCCAGCGCGGCTCACGCGTGCCGGTGGTCCGGCTGCGGAGGATCGGCTATCGCGAACATCACCGATCTCCATCCGGACCCTTGGGAGTAACCGATGCACCCCCGTCTTCCCCGGACCGCTCTGGCCGCCATGACCCTCGTCGGAGGGCTGGCCGTCGGCGCGCCGGCCGACGCCGCCGCGGCGGACCCCGTGCCGCCGGCCACGGCACAGGCGAGCACCGCCCCGGCCGCCGCCTCCCCGGCGGACGCGGCCGCCGCCATGACTCCCGCGGGCACCGCCCAGGCCGCCACCCCGGCGGGGACCGCCGGCGCCACGACTCCGGCTGCCGCCCAGGCGCCCGAGGCGAACTGCACCGTGCTGGTCAGCGACCTCGACGTGGACGTGAACGGACGGACCGCCACCACCAAGGCGCACTGGGACGTGACCTGCCGGCAGCCCACCAACGTCACCGTCGAACTGCGGGTGTCCGCCCCGCACCGCTTCCAGCGGCCGACCAAGGGCACCTCCGGCACCCGGTTCACCGGCGATCTCTGGACCGCCGGCACGGTCGACCCCAGCGAGCCCCGGCAGACCGCGCTCCTGACGATCCGTGAGAACGGCACCGTCGTCGGGGAGCAGATCCGCAAGTGCGCCAAGAGGACCGACGGCACCGACTCCTGCTATCAGGCCGTCGGCAACGACGCCCTGATGGTGATGGCCGGGGAAGCCGCCGCTTCCCCGGCCATCGCCATGTCCGGGCTCCCGGACGCCGGGTGACGGCAGGCGCGTCAGGTGCCGTCAGCGCCTGACGCGCCCCGCGCGTCGCCCGCCGCCGGTGCAGCACCGGGGCTGAAAATCGGCGGTTGAACCACCCTGTACGGATCACTCGACAGTCAGTGCTCCATGGCAGTGGGAGCACCGGCACGGGCAGAACTGGGGCGAACGGCTGTCAGTGCCTCTCGGGTGGACGGCCGCTGCCGTGGGGAGCGGCGGCCGTCACCACTCACCCCCGCCGGACGCCGTCGAGTGCCCGCCCCCGTCACGCGCTCAGTTCTCCGGGCACTCCTTCCAGGCCAGCCGGTAGACCGTGTTGACGCTCGCGTCGGTCGAGTCCATCGCCATGAAGCTCGTCTTCTGCGGGTTCGACGTCCCCGCGTTCACCCGAAGTTCGGTGTTGATGTTGAAGTTGCGCCGCTCACCGCAGGGAGCCCAGACCAGCGCATGGATGTCCGTCACGTCGGACGTCTGCCAGTCGTCGTTCAGTGGCCCGGTGAACGTATGTCTCGCATCCGTGGTGTGTGGCGACCCCTGGAAGTAGTAATTCGCCTTCTGCAGGCCCGTCGCGCCGCGTTCCAGATGGGCGAAGCCGCGGTAGTCGGCCGCGGCTATCGCGTAGGTGAAGCCCTGCGGAACGTGGACCCGCAGATTGAGCTGACAGTTCTTCCGGAACGCGGTGGGATCCGCACCGCCCCCCGCCTTCGCCATGTAGTCGCTGTAGGTCACGGTGAACGCCGTGTTGTCGGGAGCGACGGCCACGGCCGCTGTGCCCTCGGGGCACCCCGAACCGTTGACGGTGGCGAGCTCGACGACGATCTTGTCGGGCGGAACCGGAAGCGTCGGAGCCGGGCTTGTCTGGAACGAGAGGGGTGAGGCGAGCAAGGCCGCCATCGCGCTTCCGGTGATCGCCATGCTGGGCATGGGGAATCCTCCTGACCGTGGTGGTGGGCGCGGTGTGTCCGCGTGGGCCGAGTTGGCGGCGCTCATGTCACCACAGGCGATTGCCGCTGTACATGGCGTGACCGAAGGAGGGGCCGGCCGGGCGGGCGAACCAGCTTCTTTCCGGTCGGCCGCGCAACGGCCGAAACCCATGACCGGTACCTCCGGTTCCGGAAAGGGAGCGGCGGTGCGGCGGGCCTTGCCCGGGGTGACGGGCCCGTCCGGACCCGATGTCCCCGGACGGGCGCGAGGAGTCGGCGGAGCCCCATGCGGAATCCGGCCATCGGCGTTCTGTGTGGGACGCACGTTTTGGCCGATGTGCGTGAGTACCCGGGGGCCGGTGAGAAATGGCCGGAGCAGTACACGGGAAGCTCACGGGAAGCGCACCGGATGCCCTGCGGACACGCCGTCGACCGCCACGGGGGACTCCTGCCCGCAGCGGCCGGCGGTGCGCGCCGGGATCGCGTTTCCGCCCTCGTCGCCTTCCCCGGCATCGGCGCCCGGACAGCCGCCCGGACAGCGGCCCCGACAGCCGCCCGGCACGGCTGCCGGCCCTCGGGGGCCGTCCGGCGGCGAACTCCGGTCCCTGTCACCGGAGCGGACCCCCGCCACCGGGATGCAGCAGTCCGGCGCGGTGCGTTGTCAATCGTCGAGAAGACGGATGTTGTCCGCTCGGCGGCCGTCCGCATCCAGGGTGATGTCGAATGCCACACGGTCACCGGCCGTCAATAAGCGGTCACCACCCCGTTGAGCGACGACGCAGTACTGAACGGCCACTTCGGCCTCGCAGCCGTCGGGCACAATGGCGCCGAATTGTCCGGCGTCGTCGAACCACTTCACGATCCCCTGGGGCACGGGCGTCCATTTCTGGTGAGCCGGTCGTGCGGTGCACGCCGCGGTGGCCCGCGGGGCCGGTTGCCGCGCGGGACCGACGCCGGGATCTCCCGAAACCGACGGCGGATACGAGTCGAGAGTGGCCGGCGGCCCGATCCGGTTTCTTCCCGGCGGACGATTCACACGCGCGGCTGAATCCCCGGACCCCGCCCTTGAGCTCGTGATCGAAGTCCCGCATGCTGACGGGCCCCTTCGCAGGATCCGTCAACTCCTGCGCCCCGACGTCCTGCCGCTGTACGGGATTCGGACCGGCTGAGACGCCGACGGCGCCGTCCGGAAGCCCGGCCGACGGTCAGCGGCCGACGGCTTCCGGGAATTTCTCGGGGATCCACCGGCAGCTCCGGTACACAGGGCGGATCGTTCGGAACGAGATTTATTACGCCGTTGGGATGGCCTTGTACGGCGCCTGGCGCAAATAGCTGAGCGACGGTTAGCCCCCGCCATGGGCGGCGGTAATACTCGATTCGTTCTTCCATCCGGAGAAGAACCGAGAACGGAGAGAGACACATGCGCACATCCATCAAGGCGTCCGTGCTGGCGATTGCCGCCGTCGCGGCCCTCGGCGTCTCCGCCACCACTGCCACCGCCCACGAGCGTCACGCCAAGGACGGCGACCTCCAGGCCAACATCTGCGGCAACACCGACCAGACCGCCTTCGCGTTCGACGAGGCCGCTCTGGCCGACGTCCACCAGGAGGCAGAGGGCCCGGTCTTCTGCCAGAACGGCGAGAACAACACCGCCATCAACTACGCACCCGAGGTCAGCCTGGTCAGCCTCGGTGACCTCGACCTCGGCGCCCTGCCGATCCTCTGAGGCTTCTCGCCCCGGGGCGAGGGCGGACCCACCGGGCCCTCTCGAAACCGGGGCGGCTGCTGCGGCGGCGACAGAGTTCGGAGCTCCGGTCCTCCGGCCACGGGTTTCCCGGTCCGGACGAATTCCCTTCCGCGGCGCGGGGCGGAATGCATTGAGCGTTGTGGCGTGAACGTGCGGCGGGCTCAGGTGGATCCCGCACAATCCCGCGCAAGGGACCGCGAAAGCCACGGGGCGCGATGCCCGTAAAGGCTCCACAGGGGAGAAGCACATCCGCTTCCCGGGATGTGTTTCTCCCCTTGTCGTGTCTCGGTGCGGGCGCGGACGCAGGCCCGGAGACAGCCGGTCCGGGCCTGGGGACCGCGGGCGCACGGGCCCTCCCGGGGCTGCCGGGACGGCCCGTGCGCCCGTACGTGAGCGATGGGGTGGACGGCGTGTCCGGCGCGTTGTGCGGACCGCGGAACACGGCCTCCAGGCGGGCGCATTCCTCCGGGGCCATTCGGGTGATCGCCGGTTACTCCGCGGCGTCGGGGACGTTGGGTAGGTAGCCGCTTCGGACAGCGGCAGCTTCACACGCTTACTGAGGGAGTTTCGTCATGAAGGCGATCAAGAGCATCGCTGTTGTCGGAGTGGCCGCCGGAATGCTGGCGGCCGGCGCGGGTGCCGCTTCGGCACACGAGGGCGACAAGGCCAAGCACGACGACAAGAGCCGCCACGCTTCGAAGGCACACAAGAAGAGCACGAAGGTCGTCAAGAAGCGGGTCTACATCGAGGACGACAGCGTCAAGGGTTCCGCCTTCGGCTCTCCCGGCTACCTTTCCGGGAATGTCACGCAGGCCGTCACCGGCCTCGACACCAACGCCTGCGGAAACACCACCGACCTCGGTGCCGGAATTCTCAACCCGGCATTCGGAAACACCTGCGTGAACCGCTGATTTCGTGCGCACGATTCATTGACCGATGTACTTCGGGCGTATCGGAGAGGGAATGCACATTCCTCTCCTCGGCGTCGGTCAATGGGAACGGGCCCCCGGTGCTCCAGCCGGGGGCCCGTTTGTGACCCCGGACCCGTCCCCTCGCCCCCGTCGCCGGGGTGAGAGCGGCTCCCGTCCCCAAGGCTCGCGACCTGCCCTCACCAACCATCCTCACCGGAAGGGTTGAGGACCTTCCCATGGGATGCGTGCACCGCATCCGGCTGCCGCCGGATGCGGTCAGAGCCGCCAGCGGATCGCCCCCTGGGGGTAGGGCTTGTTGCGGATCACGATGGAGAAGCCGGAGGAGTCGTCGACGAAGTCCGCGAGCTCCTGCTCCGTCAGCACGCGGTCCGCGTTGGCCGCGGTCTGGGTGGGCCGGGCGGTGATGCAGCCCTCGGAGGTGCCTCGTGCCGGTGTCCTGAGCGTCACCACGACGGGGCCGGTCGTCCTGCCGCTGCCGGTGTGCAGCCGGGCGGAGGTCGGCGTGGCGACGTTCCGCACCGTCAGTTCGTAGCAGAACACGCCGTCCTTGACGCGGTACCAGAAGCGGCCGTGGGCGTCCGGGTCCTCAGCGGCCCGGGCGTCCTGCCGGGCGTCGAACCGGAGGCTGCCGGTCTCCTCGGGGAGACCGCTGTGCGGTCCGGCCGGGACGGCCGCGGTGCCGGCGCGGGCACCGGAATCGGGGGAGGCGCCGGCGGGTGAGGCCGGTGCCACGAGGGCGGCGACGCAGCAGGCCATGGTGAGTGCCGTGCCGGTGAGAAGGCGCATGGACCTCTTCGATTCTGTGTCGTGCGGGCGCGGGCGGGCCGCGTCCGGAGGCTTCGCTGTCCTGGAGGGCCCGCAGCTCGCTGGTCTGCCGACCCTGATCGCAACAGAGAGCACCAGACCATCCCCAGCACTCCGGACCCGGGATGTTCCGGCATTCTTCGCTCGAAAGAGGGGCGAATCATCGGCGCAGGGGGACCGGAGGCGTCCGGCCGGCCCATCACCGGTCATCCGGGCGGTCTCCGCCCGTCGGCCGCAGCCGAGGCTGCCCCGCGGAGCCTCGACGCGCCGAGGACGGGCACCGCGCCTAGGGTGGGAGGTGGCCCGGATACGCCGACGAGGAGGCTGCCGTCCGAGGGCAGCTTCCCCGGAGAGAGGTGGCTGTTATGGGCGAACAGCTCAGCGCGACACAGACGGAATCCGGTGGCACGCGCGCCGCCGGGACGCAGACCGGACAGACGAAGGTCACGGCGCGTCCCGCCGAACGCGGCAGGACCACCATCGCCGACAGCGTGGTGACGAAGATCGCGGGGATGGCGACCCGCGAGGTACCCGGCATCCACGCGCTCGGCGCCGGCATGGCGAGGACCCTGGGCGCGGTACGCGAGCGGGCCCCGGGCGGGCGCCCCAGTGTCACCCGCGGGGTCAAGGCGGAAGTCGGCGAACGCCAGACGGCCATCGACCTGGATGTCGTCGTCGAGTACGGAGTCTCCATCACGGACGTCGCCGCCGATGTGCGGGAGAACGTGATCTCCGCGATCGAGCGGATGACGGGGCTGGAGGTCGTGGAGGTCAACATCGTCGTCGACGACGTCCACCTCCCCGACGAGGAGGAACCCGAGGAGACCCGGGTCCAGTAACGGGCCGGTCCGCCCGTCGGCGCACCCGCGCCGGGCAACCACGCCACCCGCCGCCCCGGCGGCGCGGTGCGCCCGGGCCTGCCGAGTGATCGCCCCGCCGGGCGGTGACCCCCGCTGCCCGGCGCACCCGCCGGACGTGCCGGGTCGGAAGGTGCCGTGTCCGGCGGGGACGGGCGCCGGGAGCGCAGCTGAGGAGGGGCCCATGTCCGACCTGCGAGGGCTGTCCGCCGTCGTCACCGGAGGATCCCGGGGACTGGGGCTGCTGCTGGCCAAGGAACTGGGGCGCCGCGGCAGCCGGGTCACCGTGGCCGCCCGGGACGGTCACGAACTGGCGGAGGCCGCCGAACTGCTGCGCACCGGGTACGGGGTCACCGTGCACACCGTCGTCTGCGACGTCCGCGACGAGGACGCGGTGGGCCGGCTGATGGCCGAGGCCGCGTGGCACGGCGGGGGCGTCGACATCGTCATCGGCAGCGCGGGGATCATCCAGGTCGGGCCGGTGGGATCGGTCGGCGTCGAGGAGTTCCGGGACGCCATGGACACGATGTTCTTCGGCGCTCTCAACACCTCCCTCGCGGCCCTTCCCTACCTTCGCAACAGCCGGGCCGGCGGACGGCTGGCGCTGATCGGCTCCATCGGCGGGCTGCTCGCGGTGCCGCACCTGCTGCCGTACTCGTGTGCCAAGGCGGCGATCGGCACGCTCGCCGAAGGGCTGCACGAGGAACAGGCACAGCACGGGGTGAGTGTCACCGCCGTGCATCCCGGGCTGATGCGCACCGGATCCCATCTGCACGCACGGTTCGCCGGCGACCCCGACCGGGAGTTCGCCTGGTTCGCCGCGGTCGCCGGGCTGCCGCTGCTGTCCATGAACGCAGAGCGGGCCGCCGACCGCATCGTGGAAGCCGTCGAGCGCCGTCGGCCCCGGCTGGTGCTGACGCCGATGGCCCGCATCGGTGCCCGGGTCCACGGTGTCGCCCCGGTCGTCACGACCCGGCTGAGCTCCCTGCTCGCCCGCGTGCTGCCGCCGGGTGACGGTGCGTCGGGCGGCACGGTGGAGGGGTCGGTGGTGGCCCGTACCGGACGCGTGGCGCAGGCCCGGCTGGTCACGCTGTTCAGCCGCCTGAACGGCCGGGCCGCGGAGCGGTTCAACCAGTGCGGCGCGGTCCCGGCCGGGCCGGGGGAGCGGGCCCGCCCTTCCTCCTGACGCGGAGAGTCCCCGACGGTCCACGATGGGGTTTGTTGCCCGCTGCCCGCTGCCCGCTGTGCGTCCGCGACCGTTGCCCGCTGTGCGTCCGAGGCGGCTCGGCGGGGCCCGCCCGGCAGTCGGCGTCCTCGCGCGACCCGGGGCCGTGCTGCCGGCCGGGTCCGGCCAGGCCGTTTCCGGTGGGCCTCCCGGGGCACCCGCCCGAGCAGGGCGTGTCGCACGGGTCGCCCCGACCGGGCCGCGACGTACGGTGCACAGACGTGCGGCGGGGCGCGGAGTCGGCTGTGCGGCGGGTGTGCGGGGCCGGCCCCGGGTGAGGCCGTCGCGGACCGCGCGGTCGTCGTCGGCCCGGAGGGCGCACCGGTGACACGTCCCTTGACACGGCAGTCGGCAACAGGCCCTGGGGAGTGACGGTGGCGGAGATCTCCGAGTTCGAGATCGAGGCGGTGTGGGACGAGTTCCACCGCGTGGTGAACATGACGTCCACGGAGCTGAGCGCGTTCCTGACCACGGAGGCGGCAGCTCGGGAGGACGAGGGGCTCCCCGCGGACGCCGCGGGCTCGGAGGACGGACAGCAGGTCCTGGCGGTGCTCCAGAAGCGCCGTATGGATCTCACCGACGACGATGTGCGGCTGATGCTCCGCGTGGTCGACACGGTCGACGACCACCGCGATGACCACGAGGCCGATCAGGGCGAGAACAGCACCTGGCGGCGAAGGATGATGCTGGTGGGGCACGACCCGCTCAAGCCACGCGCCTGACCGTCCGGGCGCGCCGGTCGCCGTACGGCAGCCCGCAAAGGAGGAAGACGCGCCGGGGGCGACCGACGAGAACCGATCGATAGCCGTCGGACTCGGCCAAAACTGATCCGCCTTCCGCTCCGGATGTTCACTTTTCATCCGAACCTTGCGCACCGTGCCCGAGCGGTCACATTATGGCAAGAAGCGCTGTTAGCGTGCGGGCCGATGCAACCGGGGGAAATCGGCCGCGAGCGGGGGGATGACGGGGCATGCAGAGAACATTCGAGGCGTACCGCGACGCCATGAGCGACTTCTGGCCGGACTGGTGGCTCAGCTGGCCGCTCAGCCGGCGGGTGGTGCTGGGCGACGTCCTGGTCCACGACGGGGACGCGGTGCGCAGCGCGGGCACACTGGCCGAGCGGGGCGTGGCGTTCGCCACCCGCACGCAGCCGACGGAGGATCACTTCGTCTACGACTCCGCCGGTTCGGCCAAGGTGAATCTCAAGGCGGCCGGCGCGACCGACGCCGCCTTCTCCTCGCTGGCCCAGGCCGAGGCGGGCATCCGGGTCGAATTCGGCAGGGACGCCGGTGTCCTCGCGGTCTTCAACGGCCTGACCCAGAGCGGTGTGGCGGACACCCGCCGGCTGGCCTCCGACCTGGCCGCCCTGATCTGGCAGGGCAGGTGGGACCCGGCGCTGCTGGCGGTCACGGAGCTGGTGCACGTGGGGGCGGGCACCGTTCTCTCGGCAGCGGGTTCCGGGGCCGAGGCCGAACTCAGGCTCTCCGCCGGACTGGGCGCCGGCCCGGTGCAGCTCGCCGACCTCGCCACAGGGGCCGCACTCAGCAAGCGGAACCGGCTGGGGCTGGAGTGGGTCGGCCGGGAGCTGACCCCCTTCTACCGTGTCGTCCGGATCCGCCGCAGCTGGCTGGGAAAGGTCTCGGCCGAGTACGACCTCGCGCAGCCCGGCCGGGGCGCCGCGCCCACCCCGGTCCCCCCGCTGCTGCTCGCGGAAGCCCAGGAGGATCCGGCGACGGTGCTCGAGACCGTCGCCGTCGCCGAGCAGCCCGCCCCGTCCGACACCGGTGCCGGTTCCGATACGGGCCCGGGGAGCCAGGAGGGCTGCGGCGACCACGGCCATGGATCATGACTGCCGCCGCGGCCGGGGGCACCTGCCCGGCCGGTGACCGCGCCGGCGCGGTCCTCTCGATCCAGGCCCTGGACGACACCCCGGGCAGCCCGCTGGAGGTGCGGCTGCGCGCCGCCGACGGCACCGAGGCCCGGCACACCGTCACCGCCGGCGCGGCGGACCTGCTGGAGGGCCCCGCCGACCGCTGCCCCGCCCGCCTCGACGGGCTCTTCGACCCGGGCGTCCGCGAGTCCGAGCGGGAAGCTGCGGGGGAGCTGATGTACGGGGCCCTGTTCGATGGTCCCGTCGCCGAGCTCTGGGACGGACTGCGGCCCCGGCCCGGCGCGAAGACACCGCTGCGCGTGCGGCTGGAGATCGGCCCCGCCCGGCTCCGGGTCGTCCCCTGGGAACTGCTGCGCCGCGGGCCGCAGTGGCTCTGGCAGGACGACCGGCTGCGGCTGCTGCGGCACGCCGGAGCGGAGGCGGCGGCCGACACCCGGGACTGCCGGGGCGAAGGGGAGTGCCCCGTGTGCCCGGGCGAGGCCGAGCTGGGCCCGCTGCGGATCCTCGTGGTGGTCTGCAACCCCCGGGACCGCACGCTCCTCGCCGACGAGGAAGTGGCCTCCATCCGCGGCGCGTTCGCCGACCGGCCGGGGCGGTGCGACGTGGAGGTGCTCGACGGCCCCTCGAAGGCCGGGCTCTCCCGGGCGATCGAACGGCTCCGTCCCCATGTGCTGCACTTCATCGGACACGGGATGCCCCGTGGCGAGGCAGGATCGGCGGCGCTGGTCTTCAACTGGGCCTCCGCCCCGGACACGTTCGCCCCGCGTGGCGCGCCCGGGAGCGGGCCGTCGGCGGGCGGTGCGGCCGCGGCCGCAGCACCGGGCTGGGAACTGGACTCGACCGGGGTCACCGAGCTGGCCTCCTGGCGGCCCGGGCTCGTGGTGCTCAACGCCTGCCGCAGCGCCGAGGATCCGGCGGACCGGCTCGGGGGCCTCGCCGACGCCTTCCTCAGGACCGGTTCGCGCGCCGTCATCTCGATGCAGGCGGACATCCGGTCCCGGGTCGCGGTGGCCTTCTCGGCCGAGCTCTACCGGCGCCTCGGGGCACAGGAATCCCTGGAGGACGCGCTGGCCGCCACCCGGCGCCGGCTCCGCACGGAGCCCACGGCGGACGGCTCGTGGGCGCTGCCCGTCCTCACCACCGTCTGCGACCCGCAGCTGGCCGTCCCCGTCAGATTCGCACTCGCCGACGAGTCCCTGACCGATGTCCTGCTCAACAAGCAGTACGCGGACCTGCGGCTCTTCCTGGGGCGCTCGGCGGAACGCCGGATCGCCTGGTGGTCGGTCGACGGCGACGGCCGGGACCGGCGCGGCAGCCGCCTCCTCGTCCTCACCGGCGAGACGCACTACTTCCCGGATTACCGGATCGGCAAGACCTGGCTCGCCCACTGGTGGCTGCTGACCTGCGCCCTGCGCGGTGAACGGGCCACCTATGTCGACCTGGCCGCCAGGGACCTTCCCCGGCCCGGGCCCGGCAGCCCGCAGCGGCGCAGCACCCACAAGGACTGGCTGGACACCGTCCGGGTCGTCCGGGAGGCCTGTCTCGACCCGGTTCAGCTCACCCCCATGCCGGAAGCGGTGTTCGCCGACTCCTACGAGCCCTTCAACCGCGCCGTCCGGGGTCTGCCCGCGAGCTCCGCCGAGCCGGTCAGCTCGACCGTCGACGAGTGGCTGCCGTTCGACGAGGACAGCAGCCGCCCTGATGCGCGCCGGGCGGAGATCTTCGCGGGGCTCCTCGCGGTGCTCCGTGCCTCGGCCCAGGAACAGCCGCACGTCATCGTCATGGACAACGCGGACGTGATCCTGCCGGAGGCCTTCGAGCAGTTCGTCTACCCGCTGCTGCTGCGACCGGTCGCCCTGGACGGCGGCGGCGCGGTGCGCTTCGTCCTGGTCGCCGAGCCCACCTGGGTCCACCGCTCGCTGCCGGCCGAGGACGAGATGCTCCGTCAGCAGGTGTCGCTGGAGGACTTCGACGCCGGGGAGTTCCACCGGCTGGCCCGCGAGCACTGCTTGCGCAGCGGGCTGCAGTTCGAGTGGTTCGAGCAGGTCTTCGAGGCGGCGCGCGGTAAGTTCTGCAACGGCACGGTGCCCGTGGGACTGTTCGGGAGGCTCTGCAGGATCTTTCCCCCGGCCCAGTTGAAGGGCGCGCGGATGTCGGAGGAGGTGCTGTGACCGACCCGACCGAGGAAGCCGCCGACGACCCCGTCGCCGAGCTCGTCCGGCGGCTCATCGCCGGCGAGTCGCCGGAGGCCATCCGCCGCTCCGCGCTACCGGTGGAGTGGGGCCCCGTCCTGCGGGCCGCGGCGGCCGCCGCGGTCTTCGACAGCACTGTCTACGACCAGCTGCTGCGGCCCGCCGGCGACGGCCCGGCCGCCCCCGACCTGCCGGATCTGGTGGCGGAGCGCCTGGTCGTGCCGCTCCCCGGCGGAGAGGGGCGCTACCAGCTCGCCGACGAGGACCGCTCGCACTACCTCGCCCGCTGGTTCGACGGCACCGACGGCACACCCCCGCCCGCACTGCGTTCCCTGGCGGGCGCGCTGGCCGCCCACTGGCGGGAAGCGGGGGACCGCACCGAGGAGCTGCGCCACCTGCTGCTGGCCGACCCCGCCGCGGCGGCCGAGCTCTTCGACGTCCTGTTCGAGGAGGCCGACCACGACCGGGACTTCGCCCGCTGCCAGGACCTCGTGGACGTCCTCACCGACCCCGACCGCAGCCCCTACACCGACTCCGGCGCCGCCGCCCTGGCCCTGGACCGGAGCGGCTATCTGCGGGCCCAGGCGTACTGGGCGGCCGACTACGCCCGGTCCGCGCTCTACCGGGAACCGGCGGGCCTGCGCGAACAGGCCATGGAGCTGCTCGGGGACGACGGGCCCCGCGTGCTGCAGCTGTACGCCACCGGGGGCGCGGGCAAGACGATGGCCCTGCGCTGGCTGGTCTCCCGGGTGTGCGTCCCCGCCCCCCGGGACGTGGCCTGCGCCCGCCTGGACCTCGACGTCCTGGACCCGGTCAACGCCGCCCGCCACCCCTGGCTCCTGCTGCTGGAGATCGCCGACCAGCTCCAGCGGCGGCTGCCGCAGCGCTCCTTCGAGCGCCTCGACGAATTCGCCCCCTACCGGCGGCTGTTACGCAGGCAGTCCACCGACGCCACCGCCAGCGCGGCCCACGCCCTGCGCAGCTCCGGCGCCCGCTTGCTGAGCGCCACCGTCACCCGGCAGTTCGTCAACCGGCTCAACCGGCTGGAACACCCCGGGCCCGTACTCGTCGTCGTCGACACCATGGAGGAGGCGGTCCTGCGCTCCGACGGGGGCGCCGACCGCCTGCTGCGCTTCCTCGGTGAGATCGTCCGGGCCTGCCCGCGGCTCCGCCTCGTCCTCTCCGGCCGGTTCGACCTGGGGCGCCGGTGCGCCGAGGCCAGCCGGACGCTCGGCCCCGCCGCCCACCACGAGCTGAAGCGCTTCTCCCCCGAGACCGCGGACGGCTACCTGCGCGACATCCGGGGCGTCACCGACCCCCGGCTCCGAGCCGTGGCCGTCGCCCGCTCCCGCGGCCTGCCCTTCACCCTCGCCCTCTTCGCCGACACCATCGAACAGGAACCCGGCATCACCCCGGAGGAGCTGGCGGGCAACCACGAACCACTCGTCCGCTATCTCGTCGACCGGGTGGTGCAGCGGATCGAGGACCCGGCCGTGCGCTGGCTCCTGCGGTACGGCGTGGTGCCGCGCCGGCTGCGGTTCGAGCACCTCACCGACGTCATGTGCCGCCCCCTGGCCCGCGGGATGAGCGTGCCCGGCGACGGTGACGACCCCCGGAAGGACCGGCACCACCTGCGCGGCCGGGACGACGTCTTCCCCTTCGACCACGGCGCGGGCTCCCGGGACGAAGCCCGTCCGTTCGCCCCGCCGCAGCTGGAGGCCGACGAGCTGAAGCGCACCTGGCGCCGTCTCCTCGGCTACGCCGGACAGGCCTCCTGGATCTCCGACGTCAGCGGGGACGAGCACACCGTCGTCTTCCACAGCGACGTCCGGGCCCCGATGCGCCGGCTCATCGCCGACAAGCCCGTCTTCCGCGAACTGCACCTCGCCTTCGCCCGACGCTTCGAGGAGCGGGCCGAGAGCAGCCCCGCACAGTGGTCGTCGAACCTCGCCGACGCGCTCTACCACCGCTTCCAGATCGGCGACCCGGAGGCCGTGGACCGCTGGCGCGGCGCCATCCACCGCGCCCTGGACGACGGGGCGTTCGAACGCGTCCGCGAACTGGCCGGGGAGGTCCTCGGCGAGGAGTACGTCGACGACGACGGCCGGCCCCGGCCCGGACCCCACGGGCGCCCGCTCGTCGGCTCCGACGTGCTGCGCGAGGCCCACCAGCACCTCGCCTACGCGGCCTTCCGCACCGCACTGCGGGACGAGGTCGACTCCTCCGACCCGCTGTGGTCCGAGACGCAGCGCCACGCCTCCCGCGCGGACGCCTACCGCCGCCCCGGCCGCCCCGACGCCCGGGACCCGCGCCGGACCGCGGTCCAGGCGGCCCTGCTCCGGATCCACGGACAGCACCGCGAGGCCGCCGAAGCGGTGTGGCAGGCCCTGCGGGACCATCCCGACCCGGTCCGCACCCTCGACCTCTGGCGGGTGCTGAGCGACTGTCACGCCGACGACCGCAACCCGGGCGCCGCCGCGGCGATTCTGGAGGCCCTGGGCCGGCGGGCCGGGGACCTCGGCGACCTGGACATGGCCGAACAGGCCGCTCTCGCGCTCGCCCGGCACCACAGCCGTGCCGGACGCCTCGACCAGGCCCTCGACTGGTGCCGGCGAGCGGTCGACGTGCACCGGTCCGCCGCCCGGAACGCCGACGGCCGGGCCGCGCTGGAGGAGGCCTTCCTGCTCCTCTCCCGCCACGAGCCGGCGGCGGCCCTGAGTCGGCTGGCGGAGGCCCGGTGGGCCGACCCGGCCCACCACTCGACGGCGGCCCGGCTCCGCGCGCGCTCCGCATGGCTGCTGGGCAGGGCCGTCGCGGCACTCTCGGCCCTGGACGAGGCCGAGCGGCACGCCCGGGGCATCGACGGCACCGCCCGCTACCGCCACCTCGCGGAGACCGAACAGCTCCGCGGCGCCGTCCTCGGCGAGCTGAGATCCGTCGAACGGGCCGAGAGCTGCTTCCACCGTGCCACCCGGCTCTGGGCCGAACTCGGCTATGTGGACGGCCATCCCGAGTGCCGCTACCTGCACGCCCGCTTCCTGGCCGACGAGGTGGGCGACCTGCGCACGGCCGCCCGCGTCGCCTCGCCCACGCCGCAGTCCGCCCCCGACGGCGTGGACCAGCCCTCCGACGGCAACGGTCCCGCCCCCGACGACACCGCCGCTGTCTACGACCTGAAGGCGGCGCTGCTGCTGCGCGCCCTCCGCAGGATGGCCCCGGACCTCGAACTCTCCGGCGGGTCCCGCCCCCCGGCGGACACCGGCAGCCCCGTATGCGCCCCGCGGGCCGCCGTGGCCGAGGACCGGGCCTCGCCGAGACTGCTCGCCCTGCGCCTGCTGCTGGAGCACCCCGAACCGACACCCGAGGCCGCGGCCGCGCTGGAGTCCGCGGTGGCGGCGCTGAGCCCCCCGCAGGCCAGAGTCGCCCTGCTCGCCGAACTCCGCGACGACCTGTGGGCGGACGGCTCGGGCGGCGGCTCGGCCTGGTGGGAACTGCTGCGCCCGCTCCTCGCCCCGGCGCCCGCCACCGCCACCACGGCCCAGGACACCGTCGCCCAGCGGCTCGTGCTCGCCGGGTACGACGCCACCGGACCGCTCGCCGGGGACCGCAGCCCCGTGGCCGGCGCGACGGCCCGGCTCGAAGCGGCCCTGCAGCAGGCCTGCCGGGAACTCGGGGAGGACCGGCTGCTGACCGTCTGGCGCGGCACCCAGGCACTCCTGCGCAGCGGCGCCACCACGCAGGCGGCCCGGCTGCTGCCCCAGCTCCATGCCGCGGGCGGCGACTTCCCCCATCTGCGGGGCGTGTGCCTGCTGTACCTCGCCGAAGCGCCCGGCCAGATCCCGGGACAGGCGGCGGACCTCATCGAGAAGGCCACGGAGCTGACCGGCGCCGTACAGCGTCCGACGGCGTGGGCGGCCCGGCTGCGGCTGCACCGGGCGGAGCAGGCCCGGGACGACGCGGCGGCCGAGCACGCCCGGCGCATGCTGCGCGAACTCGGCTGGCCCGCCCCCGGCCGGGACATCCCGCCGGTGTCCGGTCTCCTGTCGCGGCGGCCCGGGGAGCACGTCGTCCCGGTGGTCTGGCCCGACGGGCTCGACCAGCAGCGCATGCTGTCGTCCGACGATCTGCTCGCCGCCGACTGGCAGGACGTGGAGCCGCTCATGCGCGGGGTGCTGGCCGCCCGGGGCGGAGCCGGGCCGGACCGCAACGCCGGTGCCCTGCGCCTGGACTGCGACGACCCGATCGTCCACGCCCTGCCCTGGGAGCTGGCCCTGCGCTCCGACCCGCCGGAAGGCCGGCCGGGAGGCCGCCCGCTGCCCGTCTACCGCAGCCTTCCCCGGGCGGCCTCGGGACTGGAGGCCCGGTGGCTGCGCTCGGCGGTCGTCGATGTCGTCGGAGAGGGCGCCCCCGCCGACAACCGGCCCGGATCCGGGGCGCAGTCCGATGCCCTGACGAAGCTCCGGCGCGGCATGTCCGACGACGCGGTGGCCGCCCTCGCCACGGTGGCCACCGCGTCCGCCGCCGCTGCCGCGGCGGTCGCGGCGGCGGCACTGCCGGCCACCGCGGGAGCCGCCGGCCTGATCGCGCTGATCACCGCGTTCCGGATGCGCCGGCGACGGCAGCTCAGCCCCGGCGTCCCGCAGGTGGCGACGCTGCGGAAGGAACTGCCCGCGCTGCCCCGCGGGGTGCGCCACTCCCACGACATCGTGGCCGCCTACGAGCGGGCCGGATGGCGGGTCCTCGACGTGGAGGCCGCCGGTCCGCTCGTACTCGCCGCGGCACCCGGCAGCCGCGCCGCGGTGATCCACGTCCACGCGCCGCTCCGCATCCACCAAGGCACCCCGTGCTTCGACCTGTCCTCCTACGCCGAGGACCGGCCGGCCCGCCGCGGAGCCACCGGCACCGACCTCTACCCCTTCCAACTGGCGCACTGGTTCGAGGCGTTCCCCGCCGGAACGGAACCGCTCGTGGTGCTCGACCCGCCGCGCCCCGCCTCCGACATCGACGTCGGACGCCAGCTGGTGCTGCGCAACCTCTTCGCCGCCCTGCTGTTCGCCCACGGCTCGGTACCCACCGTCGTCGGCGCCGGGCTCGACCGGGCGGGCAGTCTCCGGACGACCCGGATCCTCGCCGGCTGCCTCGCGGACGGGGAGTCGCTGGCAGAGCTCAGCCACCGGCTGCACGACGGCACCCTCCCGGACCGGCCTGCGGGCAACCGCTCCTGGCGGGCCGGGGAGTCCCTGGCGATCGCCGCGACAGCGATCTTCGCCACGCCCTCGGCCTTCGAGGCCCCGTGAAGCGCCGGCCACCGGCCGCCGAGGCCGGTCTTCCGCCACCCCGGAGCGAGGACGCCGCCGGGACGTCGGGGACCGGGAGCACGTGGGCCGGGGCCCGGCACGCGGCGGAGCTGCACGACGGACTCCAGGGACTCCGCGAGGAACTGCTGCTCTGGACGGAATACACCCGCCCGGGCGGCCCCCTGCAGCGGAACCACAGTCAGTTCGCCCGGATCGCCGCGACGCTCTCCGGAGCGATCTCCGCCACCCAGGAGCGGATCACCGTCCCGCCCCCGGCCGACCTGCCCGCGGAAGTCCTGGATCTGCACCACATCTGGGACTACTTCCGGAGCAAGCTGCTGCTGCGCCACATCGCCTCGCACGCCACGTTCCTGACGGTCGCCGACGAACTCGCCTGGTCCGGCTACCGGGCCGCGCTGACGGCGGCCGGCGGGGCCGAGGTGCCCAAGGAGCCCCCGCTGGTCTGTCTGCACCGCGACGCGTCACCCCGCGCACACCGCAAGGGCAGCCAGTACCGCGATCTGCTGCCCCGGGGCGGCCTCCACACCGTGCCCGGATCACACCTGGTGCGGCACCTTCCCTTCCCGGTCGTCCAGTTGCCGTGGTCCCACCGGAACCATCTGCCGGGCCTGCTGTTCGTCGCGCACGAGGTCGGCCACCACATCCAGGACGACCTGCTGCGCGCCGAGACCCTGCCGTCCCGCCTGCGGCACAGCACTCCCGACGCGTCCCGGGCCGCGCTCTGGAACGACTGGGCGGACGAGGCCTTCGCCGACATCTGCGCCTGCCTCATGGCCGGTCCGGCCTACGCCGCCGTGCTCGCCGACTCCCTCGCCGTTCCGTCCGGCGGCAGCGGCAGCGGAGCGGACCGCTACCCGCCACCCCTGCTGCGCCTGCGGCTCTGTCTCGCCGCGCTCCGGGTCGCCGGGCACGGCCCCCGGGAGTCGGTGACCGCGGCGGTGGCCGAGTTCCTGGCGGGCCGGGAGGACGAGGACGCGGAGGCGCAGGCCGTGGCCGAGGCGCTGCTGTGCGATCCGTACGAGGAACTGGGCGGGCGCCGCCTGGCCGACGTCCTGCTGCTCACCCGGCCCGGGGAGGGCGAATCCGCTGCCGGACGGCTGCTGGCCGGGCGGGAGTCGGGGACCGCCGGGGCACCGGCCCCGGCACTGGCGGGTGCGGCGGTCGCCTTCGGCCGGGACCCGGGCGGTTACGCCGGACGGCGGGTCCACCAGCGGGTGCTCGACGAGGTCGCCGCGGCCGTTCCGGAGGGCATCCGCAATCGTCCGGGGGCCAGGGGCGCGCCCGATGACGCCGCACTCGGGCGCATGCTGCTGGACGCCGCCCGGGCGACCCGGGAGCCGGCGGGCGCCGCCGCGGACTGACGTCCGGTCATCCACCATGGCCCGGTGGCGGGGTGGTCCGTGCGCGCGGCGCCCGGTGACGGTCTGCCGGGATCCGGCCGCGCGATGTGGGGGAGCGGTGAACGGCCGGAGTCGAATGTGCGTACCACTCGGTGCACGTCAGCACCTTCGGGGCGCGCGGCGTCATCCACGCGCCCTGTCGGATTCCGGGAGGAACAGCACATGAACGACCAGAGCAGCCTTCCCCTGCACGCACTGCCCGACGGGGAAGCCGAACTCCGCGTGGTGCTCCGACTCCGCTGGGAGGACGTGGCGGCACTGGGCCAGGAGGCCGGCCGGCTCGCCGCGCATCTGCAGCGCCCGGTCAGCCTCGACGAGGCCGCCAGCCATCGCCTGCGCTCCCGGTCCGCCGCCCCGTCGCGGGGAGGACAGGAGAGTTCCGGGTCGCCTGCCCCGAAGAACGGGCAGGAGAACCTCGGTCCGACCGCGGTGCAGAGCACACCGGACCGCGGCCGGCCCCCGCTCCCGCCGTCCGCGCCGACAGCGGGGACCCAGTCGCCGATCGAACAGGCCCGGCAGGCGATCGACAAGATCAACGGGTCCGCGCCCACCGCGGCGCCGCAGCCCGCCCCGGCGGCGTCCACGTCGTCGCCGCAGGATGCCCGCGCCGGGGCGGAGCGGGTGAACGGAGCTGCCCGGCAGTAGCGCTGCCGCTCCGACGGTGTCGCGTCGGAGCGGCCGGCCGCCGGGCGGACGGGCCGCCGGGGCCGGAACGGCCGCGACCGCGGGCGCCGTCGGCGCACGGTGCGGACCTGTTCCCTTGCCCGGCGGCCGGGCGGATGCGCTACCGGCTGCGCGTCCGATCGGTCGCCACCGGACCGTCGCGGTCCGGTCGCCGGTACGGGCCCGGACGGCTCCGGCGGTCCGTCACCGTTCACAGCGACCGACCCGTGCTCGGCCCCGCGCCGCAAGCCGACCTCGCCCTCGCCCGTCGATCCGGTGGAGACCACCGGGCCCCTGGAGACCACCTGGGTCCTCTGGAGACCGCCCGGGTGCTCGTCGTCTCCGGAGACGGACCTCACCCGGGTCCGGTCCGTCACGCGTGGCAGGCCGGAAGCCCCCCGTGCAGGGTGACCATGTCCTGGAACGCCGCCACCACATCCAGCGGCCCCGCCGGGGCCAGACCCGCCTCCTCGGCACAGGCCCGCACCAGATTGGCCACCAGCCGCTCGCTGTCCAGCAGATGGCCGAACGGTCCCGGTCCGGCCGTGCGGGCCAGCTCCAGCGGAGTGAGCCCCTCCGCCAGTCCCGACCGGGCGACCGAGCGCACCCAGCGCAGGTAGTCCGCGTTGGTGTCCAGCAGCTCCGGCCCGCCGACCGGTCCGTGCCCCGGTACGACGTGCAGCGGTTCCAGGGCCCGCAGCCGGTCCAGGACCCGCAGCGAACCGGTCAGCGACCCCATGAGGACGAACGGGGTCGCCCCGGAGAACACCAGATCACCGGTGAACAGCACGCGCTGGTCGGGCAGCCACACCACGGCGTCGCCGGCGGTGTGGCCCGGCCCCAGGTGCAGCAGTTCCACCCGGAAGCCGGAGACCGGCAGCGTCATCCGGTCGCGGAACGTGACCCGGGGGAGGCTCAGTTCGATCCGCCCCCACTCCACTCCCGGCCACAGTCCCTGGAGCGCCAGTCCGTGCTCCGCCATCTCGGCCGCGGCGCGCTCCTGGGCGACCACGGTGGCCTCCTCGGCGAAGAGGTGGTTCCCGAACGTGTGGTCGCCGTGGCTATGGGTGTTGACGACGAGCGTCACCGGCCGGGAACTCAGCGCGCCGACCTTCTGCCGCAGAGCCCGGGCCCGTGCCTCGGTGGCAGCGGTGTCCACCACGACGACACCGTCCCTGCCGAGCAGGATGCCGGCGTTGTTCAGGCACCAGCCGCCGTCCGGCTGGAGATAGGCGTGCACGCCGTCCGCGATCTCCCGGACCTCGTGCGACGTGGGGGCCGGCCGTGCCGCGGGGACCGGGTCTGACGCCGTTGCCGGGCTCCGGCCGCCGCTCACGACCGGCCTCCGGGGGCCGTCGCCGGGCAGTGCGGGCCTGATTCCCGTCCGCTCCCCGGGCTGCCGGGGGCGGGAGGGGCGGCCACTGGTCCGCCGGGTGCCGGCTGCCGTCGTGGCACCGCGCGCTGGTGAGCAGAGATCATGACGATCCGTCTCCTTTCTGCTGCCGCCATGGAGCCCGCTGCCGCCATGGGGGCGCGACACCGTGTCAGAGCTCGCCACAGAAACGCTCAAGACAGCGGGCCGCGTACACGGAACGGGGACTGACGCGGCACCTTTCTCTCGAATATCGAAATGACTGTCGAAAATAGCGGGCCTTTAACCCGTGAAGCTCCTGCAGGACATCCTTCCGTCATCCCGAACATGAGTGGAATGAGTCATTCCGATTTTTACTTCCGGCTAACATGGGCACACGATGAAGGGCGCCGTAAAGCTCGAGGCGCCCTTGACATAGTTGAAGGTGGTCCCGGTAGGATTCAGGCGATACGGCGTCAAAAATATTGCGATGGCATCTCGGTGGAATCTGCGTCCATTGATGCATCGAACAGAATTTTCCTTCGCGGTTGATCCGTACGGTCGCGAAGTCTGCACGGCGACGGAACGTACGCCTTCTCAACTGCATCGATTTTCTCGAGTCGACGCCGAGGCGTATGTGTTTCGGGGGGAGAACCAACATGGACATCGGAATTCTTGGGCCTTTGGCAGTTCGGTCCACGGGCGGAGAAGCGGCGCCGACCGCTCCGAAACCGCGGCAACTGCTGGCCCTGCTGGCGGCCCGCGCCGGCCAGGTCGTCCCGGTCGATCACCTGGTGGACGAACTATGGGAGAGCGATCCGCCGGCCAGTGCCGTCACCACGGTGCAGACGTACATCGTGCTGCTGCGGCGCTCGCTCGCCAGGGCCCTGCAGATCAGCGCCGCCGAGGTCGCCCGCGATGTGCTGCCCTTCACGGGCTGGGGCTATCGTCTGGCTGCGGACCCCGGAGCGGTGGACGCCAGTGTCTTCGGGCGGTTCGCGGAGCTGGGCCGCCGTGCTCTGCTGAACGGCGAGAACGACAAGGCGTCGCTCATGCTGCGCCGGGCGCTGCGGATCTGGCGCGGCCCGGTCCTCGCGGACGTACGGGTGGGGCCGCAACTGCTGGCCCACCGCATCAGTCTCGAGGAGAACCGATTGAGCGTGGTCGAGCAGCGGGTGGAATCGGATCTCCGGCTGGGAAAACACCATGAGTTGATCGGCGAACTCTCCGGTCTCGTGGTGCAGTACCCGCTGCACGAGAATCTCTATTCGCTCTTCATTATTTCGCTGTACCGCGCGGGCCGGCCGGCGCAGGCGCTGGAGGCCTTCCGCATACTGCGCAAAAATCTCCGGGAAGAGCTGGGAATCGATCCTTCCTCGCGTGTGCGGGGACTTCAGCAGGCGATTCTCCGGTCGGATCCCTCACTGGAGTCCAAGAGCAGCTCCGGACTCTTCCTGCTGGAACTCGGACCCTCCGGACATGTGGCGTAGATCGGGCGCACCGGCACCGCTGCGCACAGCATGACACGCTGCAGCCGGAACGCCGGAACGCCGGAACGCCGGAACGCCGGAACGCCGGAACGCCGGAAGCCGAAGCAGTGGATGCGGAATTCGGGGCGGCAGGACGCAGTAGAGCAGTGCAGCAGGACGGCCGGGGGCGATCTCTTGTTCGGTGACCGGATCTCCGGCCCCGAACAACGCCCCCGGCCGCGCGCGGTCCGGGAGCGCACCGGGCCCGATGGCGGCAGTCGGAACCCGGTGCGCTCCCGGACCGGAGCTACTGCCGCGCGATCACTTCGGCGAAATCGAACCCGAGATCATCGAGGATCGCCTGCGCCCCGGCCCGTGCTCCTCCGGTGACCCCGGATCCCGGGTGGGTGGAGGGCCCCACGAGGTAGAAGCCCTCGGCGGGCAGCCGGTATCCCATGTTCGGCATGGGCCGGTACCCCATGAACTGGAACAGCTGGGATCCGAAGTGCCCCGGATCGGCGTTCGGCCAGGCGGCGTTGAACCGCTCGCAGTCCTGCGGGCTGTCGATGACCCGGCCGAGGACCTTCTCCGGGCCCATGTTCGTGGTGAGGCCGCAGAAGGTCTCGAAGACCCGGTCGAACAGTTCCTCCTTGCGGTCGTCCCAGTTCCCCTCCGCCAGGTGCAGCGGTGCGTAGCTCAACAGATAGAGGGTGTGCTGCCCGTCGGGAGCCCGGGTCGGATCCCACGCGCTGGCCACCGCGATGCTCGGCATGGTGCTGATGGGAAGGCCGTACTTGAGCCCGTCGAAGTTCTGCATCAGCTCGGGCAGCGGCACCGCGATCTCCTGGAGGCCCGCGTTCCCCACCTCCGGGCCGGCCTTGAACACCGGGGCCTCGCTGAGCGCGAGGTGGCCGGTGAGCAGGGTGAAGGCGGCCGGCTTGATCCGCTGTACCTTGCGCTCCCACTCCGCTCCGAAGCGGTGGCCGACCATCTCGGGGAGCTGTTTGATGTTGAGGTCCGCCACGACGGCGCGCCGCGCCTCGATACGCTCCCCGGAGGCCAGGACGACCCCGGTGGCCCGGTCCCCGGTGAACAGGAAGCGCTCCACCGGTGCCCCGGTCCGGACGGTTCCGCCATGGCTCCGCAGGGCCTTGACGAGTGCGGTCGTCAGGGATCCGGAGCCGCCGACGGCATAGCCGAGTCCGTACCGGTGGATGGTCGGCACCATCATGAGCAGGAACGCCCCGGTGCCGCCCTCCTCCGGTGCCGCAAGGATCTCCGACACCCAACGGGCCAGTGCCGCACGGACCTTGGGCGACTCGAACCACTCGTTGATGACGTCGAGATAGCTCATCAGGAGCATCCGGAGCATCTCCTGGCCGGTCTCGCTCCGGTCGAGCTGCTCGAAGAAGGAGCCGAGCGGGGCAGGGGGCGAGAACAGCCCCTCCATCAGCATGTCCAGCAGCGGATCGGCGAACTCGTGGAAGCGCAGGTAGCTCTCCGCGTCCCGCGGGGAGATCCTGGCGATCGTCTCGGCCGTCTTCCGCACGTCCCGGTGGAAGGCGATGTAATCGCCGTCCGCGAAGGTGACGGCGATGCTCGGGTCCGGGAACACGTACGCGAGACCGTGCTCGGACAGCAGTCCCAGCTCGTCGTCGCGGATGAGCGGGTTGCCCTGGATGAAGATGTGGGCGATGGCGTGCAGGTCGTGACGGAATCCGGGGAGGGTGGCCTCGCGGGTGATCACACCTCCGCCGACGTAGTCCTTGGCCTCCAGGACCATGACGTCCAGGCCGGCCTTGGCGAGGTAGGCGGCGGCGGTCAGACCGTTGTGCCCGCCGCCCACCATCACCACGTCGTGCGTCGTCATGGGGCAGCTCCCTGGAGTTCGGTGTCGCCTGCGACCGTGCCGGAGGTGTCGCGCTGGAAGCCGCCGTCGATGTCCCAGACGGAGCCGGTGACATAACCGCTGACCGCGCTGTCCAGCAGGGTCAGCGCCGGCCCCGCGATCTCGTCCGCGGAGGCGATCCGCTTGATCAGGTTGGTCCCGATCACCGCCTTCTCCAGCCCCGGAACGGCCGCCGCGCCGGCCCGCAGGCCCGGTGTGTCGGTGATGCCCGCGCACACCGCGTTGACCCGGATGCCCTGCGGCGCCAGCTCGATGGCCCAGGTCGGCACCAGGTAGTGCAGGGCCGCCTTGGTGGCGCCGTAGATCCCCATCCCCGCCGCGGGCCGCCGGCCGATGGACGAGGAGATGACGACGGCCGCGGCGCCCTCGCGCCCGGCCATGGCCGGCACCGCGGTGTTCATCAGGGCGATGGTGCCCCGCAGATTCACCGCCAGCACCCGGTCGACCTCGCTGAGCGGCTGCTGGGCCAGGGTGCCGGGGATCAGGACCCCGGCGTTGCACACCACCAGGTCGAGACCGCCGTGCCGGGCGACCGCCTGCTCGACGGCACGCCGGGCGGTCCCGGCGTCCGCCATGTCGCCCGCGACGGCGGACGCGGCCGGGCCGAGCCGTTCGACCGCGGCGGCCAGCGGGCCCTCCCGCCGTGCCGTCAGCACGACCTGCGCGCCGGCCCTCACCAGCGCTTCCGCTATCGATGAGCCGATGCCCTCGCTCGCACCGGTGACGAGTGCGGTCTTTCCCTCGACGGTCATGGCGGAGAGTCCTCCCAAGGGGTGTCGTCCGGGTGTGCGGCGCAGCATGAGGCGGCCGCCCCGGCTTCGTTCGGTGGGTGTTCGGGGGCCGGCTGGTCCGGAAGGGGCGGGGGAGGGGCACGCCGCAGCGCGGTCCTCCTGCCCGGCCCGGTGGTGCCTGCTGCCGCCATCTCCGCGTCGGGGCACGGCAGATGAGGGCGGGCGCGGCGGACCGGGAGCTGGACGGTCCGGTGCGGAACCGGGGCGCCGGCGGGGAGCGGACGGCACCGGATGAGTCCGGTGCCCGGTACGCCAGTACGGCAAGACGCGCTCTCCGGTCGTTACGACACGGCCGCCGTTCCGCTCCCGGCCGCGGGCCAGGTCCCCGCCGCGGGCGGCGTCCGGGCCGCGGGCGACGGCGCCGGTCAGAGACGCGCTGTCGTCGCGGCGGCCTCCCGGCGCCGGCGCCGGGTCGCGCCGGAGAGCAGCCTGCCGTCGCGGGCATTGAGCCCGAGCAGCGTGATGTTCACCGCGCCGCCGACCAGTTCCACCGCCTGGACCACGACGAACGGGGTCCCGAAGTCGCCCTTCGCGGCCAGGGACTGCAGCGTGATCGCACACGGCACCAGCACCGCGAGACCGATGGCCCCGGCCGCGGCCGTCCGGCGCTGCTTGCGGCGGAGCAGGGGTGCGGTCCGGCCCTGCGCCAGTGACCGCCCGGTGCCTCCGGCGGCCATCATGCTGGGCACCAGGACGAACAGCGCTACGACGATGCTCGTCTTGACGATCGACACCGCGCGCTCGGTGCCCACCAGTTCAACGGTGACCGAGGCGGTGAAGAACAACGAGATCAGCGTCAGCGCGAGAATTCCGGCAACGGCGTGCACACGGGCTTTCACAATTCTCTCCGTCAGGGTGGAAACGACGGACCTCGGAGACGTCCTGCTGTCCGGTGCCGCTCCACGTCTGCGCTTCGGCGGGGACGGGAGCCGGCCGGTCACAGGAATCGGCGAAGGCGCCGCAGGAGTCCGGTCAGGGGTGGTCGGCGGATTCCAGGTTCTCGATGACCTGGGCGATGGAGCGCAGCAGGGTGTCGACGTCCGGTGCGTCGAGGCCCCGGGTCGCCGTCTCGTTCACCGTGTGGGCGATGGCGACCAGGCCGTCGCGTATCTCATGGGCGCGGTCGGTCAGCAGGACCAGGGCCTGGCGGCCGTCGTTCGGATCCGGGACGCGCTCGACGAGGCCGTCGCGCTCCATCCGCCGCAGGGTGTTGGCCATGGTCGGCTGCTCGATCTGCACCCGCTCGCAGAGCTCTCGCTGGGTCAGCCCGTCCTGCTCGTAGAGCGCGAGCAGTTGCGCGAACTGACCGGGAACGACGCCGAATGCGGCGATCCGGTCCCGCAGGGCGCGCTCCAGCAGCCGCGCCACATGGTTGATCTGGTAGCCCAGCGAGGCCTCGCGGACCAGTGGTTCGGGCAGTCCGGCGGCTTCGCTCGCCCGCTCGCTCGTCACGGTCACCTCCATGCTCGCTGTGGTGCCGTTTCCCATTATCCATAGCTTGCTATATACGTCAAGTCGCATGGGTATCCAGCGCCCGCGGCCAGGCCCGGGCAGGGTGGTGCCGTCCGCCGTCCGCCGTCCGCCGTCCGCCGTCCGCCGTCCCGGGACCGGGGCTCGCGGTACGGGGCTCATGCGGGACGCGCCGGGCGGTCGCGGAGGCCCCGGTCGGGGTCCCCCGCCGAGGGGCGGCCGGGACGGCCGGCGGTGCCGTGCCCGCACGGCACCGCCGGCAGCCGGACCGGCCTCCCCTCATCCGGCCGGTGTCATCGCTCCACCACGTCGAGCCGCTCCGCCATCCAGTCGCAGAAGCGCGGAATGAAGTCGCCGAAGTAGTTGGTGGCCACATGGCGCTCGCCGGGGTAGCGGATCAGCTCGGTCTCCCCGGCCGCCCACTCCAGCATGCGCTCGCAGGACTCCATCGGGATGATCGTGTCGAGCTCGCCGTGGATGGCCAGCAGCGGGATCTTCAGCGGCGGGACGTCCCGGAGGTTGATCGCGGTCCGGGCCAGCTTCTCCATGGCCGCGTCGTCCTCCATGTGGAAGACGAACCGGAAGTCCTTCCGCACCATCACGTTGATGTCGGCGTAGTTGTCCAGGTCGAAGCCGCCGGAGAGGTTGACGCAGGCCCGGAAGCCGGGGACGGCCGCCGCGGCGCGCGCCGCGAGGTATCCGCCGTAGCTCACCCCGAAGATGCCCGCCCGCCGCTCGTCCAGCTCCGGGCGGCCCACGACCTGCTCCATCACCGAAGCGACCACCCGCTCGAAGTCGGTCACCATCGGATTCCGGCCGATGTGCACGCCCTGCCCGGGGCCGTCGAAGACCACCACACCCATGCCGCGCGCGATGAACTCCCGTGCGAACGCGTACAGTTCGACCTCCTTGGCGGAGTCCAGGCCGTTGACGAGCACCACGAACGGCCACGGGCCCTCACCGGGCGGCGTCATGACGTACCCGGGGAGGTCCTCGCCGTCATGGCTGAACGTCAGCGGCACCACCACCTCCTGCAGATGCGGGATGCCGCGCCGGAAGACCTCGGTCACCCGGTCCCGGCTGGCCAGCTTGGCCTCCGGGTCGTCGAAGAAGAAGAACTCGGCGTAGTGGTGGCAGGCGGCGGCCTTCCGGTTGGCGATCCGCCCGGTCTCCAGGTGGCCCGCCGCGAACGACTCGGCCGCCCGCTCCTCGTAGTGCACCCCGAGCGCCGACCAGCGGCGGTGCCAGTCCGCCCAGTCCTCGTGGGTGCTCTTCTTCCGCAGGTCCTTGAGGACCATGGTGATGTCGCCCCAGTCCAGACCGGCCAGGCCGAGCCGGCTGAAGAAGAGCTCGCAGTTCTCGAACGTCTCCGCCGAGATCCCGTTCGCCGCGGTCCGCGGCCCCCAGGCGTCGCGCAGTCCGTCGGCGTCCCCGCCGGCGGCGAGGTCCCGGCCCTCCTCCAGCCAGGCCTTGAGGGCGGACAGCACGTTCTCCGTCGTCCGGAAGAGTGTCTGCGGCAGGTCCGGAGCGGCCGGGTCGTCCGCCCGGGGGACGAAGTCGTGGACCACGACGAGCCGCGCTCCGTCCGCGGCCGGCTCGACCGTCCAGGTGCCCTGCATGGCGGCGATGCTCGGCGGCAGCGTCACCATCCGGAAGTCGATCCGGAACTCCTCGGGCCGGTACCGGCGGTGGGAGCGGACGACGTTCTCGCCCAGCTCGTTGGCGACCCTCATGTCCATGATGACCTCGTGCGCACCGACCTCGGTGCGGTGGACGTCGAGGGTCGTGGGGAAGATGCTCGGCCAGCGTTCGATGTCGGTGCAGGCGTGCCACACGCGGTCGGCCGGTACGGCGATGACGACGTCGTTCACGACGGAGTTCATCTTCTCGGGTGTGGTTCGGGTACTCATCTCACGGTCCTCACGTGGTCTCGGTGGAGCCCGGCCCGGCAGCACTCCTCCTCCGTGCCGGCCGACGAGGCCGCCGCGTGCCCGGACCGAACGGCTGACGGCGGAGCACGGCGTGCGACACCGGGGACGCTGGTACGGCCGGGTCAAAGAGGACTTGAAACACGGTCAAAGCCGGTGCGGTGCAGGTCCGGTGCGCTGTGGCAAGGGGCCGGACGCCGCGTTGCCCGAACCTTGACCGTTCCTTGAGGCGGAGTCGACAGCGTCTGCTCCCAGCCGATCCGGTGGGTGACCACGCGACGTCCGCTGTCGCCCGACCGGCCGCCGGGCCCCTGCGATACGGCAGGCCCCCACGATGCCCGGCGGCCGCCTCCACTCCTTCTCCGCAGCACCGCACCGCGGCACGCCGGAGAGACGACCGATGAAAGGCAGCGAACATGTCAGCGACGGACCCAGCCATGGATTCCCGCCGCGCGGCGGAGCCGGGACGAACGCCCCGGGCCCCGCGCCGGGTGGTCATCACCGGAATCGGTGTCATGGCCCCCGGCGGCACCGGCACCAAGGCCTTCTGGGAGCTCATCACCTCCGGCCGCACCGCGACCGGACGCATCTCCTTCTTCGACCCCGCGTCGTACCGCTCCCAGGTGGCCGCGGAGTGCTCGTTCGACCCCCTGCTGGAAGGGCTGACGCCCCGGGAGATCCGTCGGATGGACCGGGCGACGCAGTTCGCCGTGGTCACCGCCCGCGAGGCGGTGCAGGACAGCGGGCTGGACACGGCCGGTCTCGATCCGGCCCGGACCGGGGTGACCATCGGCAGCGCGGTCGGCGCCACCATGGGACTCGAGGAGGAGTACGTCGTCCTCAGCGACAGCGGGCGCACCTGGCTGGTCGACGACTCCTACGGAGTGCCCCATCTGTACGGGCACTTCGTGCCGAGCAGCATCGCCGCCGAGGTCGCCCGGGACGTCGGCGCGGAAGGGCCGGCCGCCGTCGTCTCGGCCGGCTGCACCTCCGGGCTCGACTCCGTCGGCTACGCCCGCGAACTGATCGCCGAGGGCAGCGCGGACCTCATGGTGGCCGGGGCGACCGACGCCCCGATCTCCCCGATCGCCGTGGCCTGCTTCGACGCCATCAAGGCCACCACCCCGCGCAACGACGATGCCGCGCACGCCTCCCGGCCCTTCGACCGGAGCCGCAACGGCTTCGTCCTCGGCGAGGGCGCCGCGGTGTTCGTCCTCGAGGAGTACGAGCACGCCCGTCGGCGCGGAGCGCACATCTACGCCGAGATCGGCGGCTACGCCTCCCGCTGCAACGCCTTCCACATGACGGGGCTGCGCCCGGACGGCCGGGAGATGGCCGTCGCCATCACGGCCGCCCTGGACGAGGCCCGGATGAACCCGGACGACATCGCGTACATCAACGCCCACGGCTCGGGCACCAAACAGAACGACCGCCACGAGACCGCCGCCTTCAAACGCAGCCTCGGTGAACACGCCCGCCAGGTCCCCGTCAGCTCCATCAAGTCGATGATCGGGCACTCCCTCGGCGCGATCGGCTCCATCGAGATCGCCGCCTGCGCCCTGGCCATCGAGTACGGGGTGGTGCCGCCCACCGCGAACCTGCACACCCCCGACCCGGAATGCGACCTGGACTACGTACCGCTGGTGGCCCGTGAGCAGCCGGTGGACACCGCCCTCACCGTGGGCAGCGGCTTCGGCGGCTTCCAGAGCGCCATGGTGCTCACCCGTCCCGCGGAGAGGAGCGCCGCATGAGCACCGCACAGCTGCCGGAGACCGCCGTCACGGGGCTCGGCGTCGTCGCGCCGAACGGGCTGGGCGCCGAGGAGTACTGGACGGCGACCCTGAAGGGCGCCAGCGGCATCGGCCGGATCAGCCGCTACGACCCCAGCGGATACCCGTCGCCCCTGGCGGGCGAGGTCCTCGACTTCGCCGCCGAGGAGCACCTGTCCAGCCGGATGCTCCCGCAGACCGACCGGATGACCCGGATGGCGCTGGCGGCCTCCGACTGGGCGCTGGCCGACGCGGACGCCGACCCCGGACAGCTGCCGGAGTTCGGCATGGGGGTGGTGACGGCCAGCTCCTCGGGTGGCTTCGAATTCGCCCAGAACGAGCTGCAGAAGCTGTGGAGCAAGGGCCCCGAATACGTCAGCGCCTACCAGTCGTTCGCCTGGTTCTACGCGGTGAACACCGGCCAGATCTCCATCCGGCACGGCATGCGCGGACCCAGCGGCGTGCTGGTGACCGACCAGGCGGGCGGCCTGGACGCGCTGGCCCACGCCCGCCGGCACGTGCGGGGCGGCACCCCCCTGGTGGTGTCCGGCGGGATGGACGCCTCCCTCTCGCCCTGGGGCCTGGTCTCGCTGAACACCAGCGGCCGGCTCACCCGCTGCGCGGACCCGGAGCGCGCGTACGCGCCGTTCGACGCCGGGGCCGACGGCCATGTGCCCGGGGAGGGCGGCGCGATCCTCGTCCTGGAGGACGCGGCGGCGGCCCGGGAGCGCGGGGCACGCAGCTACGGCACGATCGCCGGGTACGGGGCGACGTTCGACCCCGCGCCGGAGACCGGACGGGAGCCGGGGCTGCGCCGCGCCGTCGAACTGGCCCTGGCCGACGCCGGGGTGGGTGCCGCCGAGATCGACGCGGTGTTCGCGGACGCCGCCGGGACCCGGGACCTCGACCGCGCCGAAGCCGAGGCGCTGACCGCGGTGTTCGGGCCGTACGGCGTCCCGGTGACCGCACCCAAGACGATGACCGGGCGGCTCTACTCCGGCGCGGGCTCCCTCGACGTGGCGGCGGCCCTGCTGAGCATGCGGGACGCGATGGTGCCGCCGACCCTGCACGTACCGGAGCCCGCCGACGACTGCCCGCTCGACCTGGTCCGGGACACCGCCCGCGCCCTGTCCGTCCGCACCGCGCTGGTCCTGGCCCGCGGGCACGGCGGCTTCAACGCGGCGCTGGTGCTGCGCGCTCCCGACGCCGACGCCTGACCGGTACCGGTTCCGCACCACCCGCCGGACACCGGCACCCGCACCTGACCTGCCCTGGCCGATCACCGGCCGCCCTCCGCGCGGCGCCGCCCGGCGTCCGGTACGCCGTCGGCCATCACTCCGTCGGCGGCCCTGCGTCGGCTGGCGCACCGCCGTCGGCACTTCGGAGGGATGCCCTCCGGACCTTCCCGATCCGCCGTGGCCCGCACCCGGCCGCCGGCTCCGCCGGCCCGGAGCCGGTCCCGACCCCGACACGAGAACGGAAACCACCATGACGACCACCGAACTGACCCTCGACGACCTCAAGGGCATCATGCGCGCCTGCGCGGGCGAGGACGAGAGCATCGACCTCGAGGGCGACATCCTCGACGTCCCCTTCGCCGACCTGGGCTACGACTCGCTGGCCCTGCTCGAAGCGGCCGGCGCCGTCGAGCGCAGGCTCGGCGTCAAGCTCTCCGACGACGCGGTCGGCGAGGCCGGCACCCCGCGCCTCTTCCTGGCCCTGGTCAACGGAACGGTGTCCTCGCCCGCCTGACCGGCCCACCTCGCCGGCCCGGCCCCCACGGCCGGGCCGGCGGTCCCCGACCCCAGCAGACAGCACGGAGGAGAACCCCCATGGCGAACGACACCCGCACCGACACCGTGATCGTCACCGGCGGCACCAGCGGCATCGGCCTGGCCGTCACCGAGCGGCTGGCCGAACAGGGCGCGAAGGTCTTCATCTGCGCCCGGAACGAGGAGGACCTCGCCGTCACCGTCAAGGAGCTGACCGGGCGCGGACTCCAGGTGGACGGCAGGCGCTGCGACGTCCGCTCCCGGGACGACGTCGCCCGGTTCGTGCGGGCGGCCGTGGAGCGGTACGGCCCCGTCGACGTCCTGGTGAACAACGCCGGCCGCAGCGGCGGCGGAGTCACCGCCGACCTCGCCGACGACACCTGGTACGACGTCATCGACACCAACCTCAACAGCGTCTTCCTCATGACCCGCGAAGTGCTGACCACCGGCGGCATGCGGGACAAGGAGCGCGGCCGGATCATCAACATCGCCTCCACCGGTGGCAAGCAGGGAGTGGTCCTCGGAGCGCCGTACTCGGCGTCCAAGCACGGCGTCGTCGGCTTCACCAAGGCCCTCGGCCAGGAGCTCGCCCCGACCGGGATCACGGTGAACGCCGTCTGCCCCGGCTATGTCGAGACCCCGATGGCCCAGCAGGTCCGCACCAACTACGCCCGGATCTGGGAGACCGACGAGGAGGCGGTGCTGCGGAAGTTCGAGACCAAGATTCCGCTGGGCCGCTACTCCACGCCGCAGGAGGTGGCCGGCCTCGTCGGCTACCTGCTCACCGACCTCGCCTCCTCGATCACCGCACAGGCGCTCAACGTCTGCGGTGGCCTCGGCAACTACTGAACGGACGGACCCCACGGCACGGCCGGCCAGCACGGAACGGCCGGAACCCACGGAACGGACGGACCCCACGGAACGGCCGGCCCACGGCAGCGTCGGCACCCACGACAGCGTCGGCACCCACGACAGCGCCGTCACCCACGACAGCCTCGTCACCCACGACAGCCTCGTCACCCACGGAAGAGGACCTGGCACATGAAGACCGTCGAGCACACCACCACCGTCGCGGCCCCGCCCCGGACCGTGTACGGCATCATCGCCGACACCGGCCGGTGGCCCGTCCACTTCGAGCCCACCGTCCACGTCGAGCAGCTGGAGCAGCGCCTGGAGCAGGGGAGCGGCACCGAGCGCTTCCGAATCTGGGCGGTCGCGGGGAAGGAGGTGAAGAGCTGGACCTCCCGCCGTGAACTGGACCTCGAGGGGCTGCGCATCACCTTCCGGCAGGAGGTCTCGCAGCCGCCGGTCGCCGCCATGGCCGGCGCGTGGATCCTGCGCCCCCAGCCGGACGGCGGAACCGCGCTCGCCCTCCAGCACAGCTACCGGGCCGTCGGGGACGACCCCGGCGACCTCGCCTGGATCGACGAGGTGACCGACCGCAACAGCCGCACCGAGCTGGCGAACATCGCGGCACTCGCCGAAGCGGCAGCGGAGCGGGAGGAACTCACCCTGTCCTTCGAGGACACCGTCCTCGTCGACGGCGACGCCGACGACGTCCACGCGTTCATCCGCCACGCACAGGACTGGCCCGAAAGGCTGCCGCACGTCTCCCGCATGGTGCTGCGCGAGGACGACCCCGGCGTGCAGATCATGGAGATGGACACCGTCACCGCCGACGGCTCCCGGCACACCACCTCCTCGGTCCGGGTCTGCCTGGACGGCACACCGCGCCGCATCGTCTACAAGCAGACCGTGCTGCCGCCGCTCCTGACGGCGCACACCGGCGTGTGGACCGTCGCGGCCGCGGCCGACGGGGTCGCGGTGACCTCCGGACACACCGTGGTGATCAGGCCCGAGGCCGTCACGAAGGTGCTCGGCGACGGCGCGACGATCGCCGACGCGCGCGAGTTCGCGCACACCGCCCTCAGCGGGAACAGCCGGATCACGCTGGAGCACGCCAAGGCGTTCGCCGAGGGCCGCCGCACCGGCACCCCGCGCAGCCGGGCCTGACGGGGACGCACCGCGACCAGGGAGTGGGGAACAGCATGCGTACCGCCCGACAGACCGTCTCCGAGAACCCCGCGGAAGCGCCGGCCCCGGCCGGGCAGCCGTCGGGGCCGCCCTCGGGGCCGCCCGAGACGGGCCGGCCGCCGGAGCGCTCGGCGCGCGACCGCCTGGCCGAGCTGAGCGCAGTCAAGGAGTCGGCACGGCAGGGGCCGGATCCGGCAGCCACCCGGCGTCAGCACGAGAAGGGCAAACTGACCGCGCACGAGCGGATCGGACTGCTGCTGGACGAGGACTCGTTCACCGAGATCGAACCCCTCCGGCGGCACCGGTCGACCTCGTTCGGCCTGGAGCGGCGGCGCCCGCACACGGACGGAGTGGTCACCGGCTGGGGCACCGTGCACGGCAGGACCGTCTTCGTCTACGCCCATGACTTCCGGATCTTCGGCGGGGCGCTGGGCGAGGCCCACGCGGCGAAGATCCACAAGGTCATGGACCTGGCCGCGGCGGCCGGCGCGCCGCTGGTCAGCCTGAACGACGGAGCCGGTGCGCGGATTCAGGAAGGCGTCACCGCGCTGGCCGGCTACGGCGGCATCTTCGAGCGCAACACCCGTGCCTCCGGGGTCATTCCGCAGATCAGCGTGATGCTCGGGCCGTGCGCAGGCGGCGCGGCCTACTCCCCGGCCCTGACCGACTTCGTCTTCATGGTCCGGGACACCGCGCAGATGTTCATCACCGGGCCGGACGTGGTGCAGGCGGTCACCGGCGAACGGGTGACGCACGACGGCCTGGGCGGCGCCGACGTCCACGCCGCCACCTCCGGAGTGGCCCACTTCGCCTACGACGACGAGCAGTCCTGCCTGGAGGACGTGCGGTTCCTGCTGTCGCTGCTGCCGTCCAACAACCGGGAACTGCCGCCCGTCGAGGACTGCGAGGACCCCGCCGACCGCCGGGTCGACGCCGTTCTGGACCTGGTCCCCGCCGATCCCAACCGCGCCTACGACATGACCGCCGTGATCGAGGAGATCGTCGACGACGGGGCGTACTTCGAGGTCCAGCCCGCCTGGGCGGCCAATGTCGTCTGCGCCCTCGCGCGGCTGGACGGCCGGGTGGTCGGCATCGTCGCCAACCAGCCGCAGCACCTCGCCGGGGTGCTGGACATTCCCGCCAGCGAGAAGGCGGCCCGCTTCGTGCAGTTCTGCGACGCGTTCAACATTCCGCTGGTGACCCTGGTGGACGTGCCGGGCTTCCTGCCGGGGCTGGGCCAGGAGCACGGCGGCATCATCCGGCACGGCGCGAAACTGCTCTACGCCTACTGCAACGCGACCGTGCCACGGATCTCGGTCGTCGTCCGCAAGGCCTACGGCGGCGCGTACATCGTCATGGACTCGCGCTCCATCGGCGCGGACCTCGCCCTGGCCTGGCCCACCAACGAGATCGCGGTGATGGGCGCGGACGGCGCGGCGAACGTCATCTTCCGCCGGGAGATCGCCGCCGCCGATGACCCGGACGCCGTACGGGAACAGCGGATCAAGGAGTACCGGACCGAGCTGATGCACCCGTTCCACGCCGCGGAACGGGGGCTGGTGGACGATGTCATCGACCCCGGCGACACCCGGGCCGCGCTGATCCGCTCCCTGGCGATGCTCCGCGCCAAACACGCCGAACTGCCGTCCCGCAAGCACGGAAACCAGCCCCAGTGAGCGCGGTGCCCGGGGACGGGCTGCGGGTCCTCCACGGGAACCCGGACGCGACGGAGGTCGCGGCACTCGTCGCGGTGCTGCTGACCCGGGCCCGGCGGACGGCCCCGCCCGGGCCGGCCGGGAACGCGACGGAGCGGGCGGAATGGGAGCGGGGAGCCCGCCGGGCGGCCCGCCCCGCCCGCTCCTGGATGGGGGGAACATGAGAGAGAACGGAAACCTCGTGCGCAAGGTGCTCATCGCCAACCGAGGCGAAATCGCTGTCCGCGTTGCCCGTGCCTGCCGGGATGCCGGGATCGGATCCGTAGCCGTCTAC
>NZ_JBEOXS010000029.1:0-97012 GCF_040296705.1 Streptomyces sp. NPDC002055 | reverse complement strand
GGGGGGGTGGGGGGGGGTCCGGGGCCCGCGGGGGTGGGGGGTTCCGGAACGTATATTTACGGCCCGGGGGGCCACAAATACACGGAAGCTTCCGGAACCCCCCACCCCTGCGGCCCCGCCACCCTCACGTCTCGCGCGCGGCTGATCCCCTTCGGCGCCTGGGGACCTCGGCAATCGCTGCCCAGAGGGTGGGCGGGACCCGTCGGGCTCGCTTCTCTTGGCGGCCCGCCGTCGCCCCGGTGTCGCCGGTGGGTGCGGGTGATCGGGTTTCCGGTGTTTGGGCGTTTCGTCACTAAAATGGAGTAATTGCCCGAGCTCTGGGAGGCGTCATGACTTTCGTGCAGATCATCGACTGCAAGACGGACAAGATCGACGACATGAACCGGCTCATGGACACCTGGGCCGAGCGGACGCGGGGGAAGCGGACCGCTACGCATGCGGTTGTGGGGCGGGACCGGGCCGACGGGGAGCACGTCGTCGAGATCATCGAGTTCCCGTCGTACGAAGAGGCGATGCGGAACTCGGGCCTGCCGGAGACGGAGCAGATCTTCCAGCAGATGGTGGCGCTCTGCGACGGCGCCCCGACCTTCACCGACCTCGATGTCGTACGGGACGAGGCGCTCAACAAGGACACGGCGCGGAGGTTCTTCGAGGAGGTGGCCGTGGGGGGCCGGCTCGATCTCGTGGACGAGCTGTTCGCCCCGGACCTGATCGACCACGACATCTCGAAGGACGTGGAGTCCACGGTCGGGGCCGATGTCATCCGGCAGGACGTCGCGGGCTGGCGGAGCGCGTTCGCCTTCGACTTCACGCTCGACAGCATGCTGGCCGAGGGCGACGAGGTGGCGACCCGGTGGACCTGGCAGGGCACGCACCGCGGCGACTTCATGGGCATCTCCGCCACCGGCAAGGACGTCACGATGACCGGCACCACCGTGTTCCGGTTCCGCGACGGACGGATTCAGGAAGCCTGGTGGCACTACGACCTGCTGCGGCTGCTCCGGCAGCTGGACGGCGTGCCGATGTGACCGCAGAAGGGCCCCTGTCCCCCGCCGAGCGGCGGGGGACAGGGGCCCTTCGTGGTACCTCGCGAGGTCAGTGCGCGTGGCCGTGGCCGTGGCCGGCGTCGCCCTCTTCCTCTTCCTTCTTCTCGACCACGAGCGTCTCGGTGGTGAGGAGCAGGGAGGCGATGGAAGCGGCGTTCTCCAGCGCGGAGCGGGTGACCTTGACCGGGTCGATGACGCCGGCCTTCACCAGGTCGCCGTACTCGCCGGTCGCGGCGTTGAAGCCGTGGCCCTTCTCGAGCTCGGCCACCTTGGAGGTGATGACGTAGCCCTCGAGGCCGGCGTTCTCCGCGATCCAGCGCAGCGGCTCGACGACGGCGCGGCGGACGACGGCGACACCGGTGGCCTCGTCGCCCTCCTTGCCCAGGCTGCCCTCGAGCACCTTGGCGGCGTGGACCAGAGCGGAGCCACCACCGGAGACGATGCCCTCCTCGACCGCGGCGCGGGTCGCGGAGATGGCGTCCTCCAGACGGTGCTTCTTCTCCTTGAGCTCGACCTCGGTCGCGGCGCCGACCTTGATGACGCAGACGCCGCCGGCGAGCTTCGCGAGGCGCTCCTGGAGCTTCTCGCGGTCCCAGTCGGAGTCGGTGGCGTCGATCTCGGCCTTGATCTGGGAGACGCGGCCCTGCACGTCCTCCGCCTTGCCGGCACCGTCGACGATCGTGGTGTCGTCCTTGGTGATGGTCACGCGGCGGGCGGAGCCGAGCACGTCCAGGCCGACCTGGTCGAGCTTGAGGCCGACCTCCTCGGCGACGACGGTGCCGCCGGTGAGGGTGGCGATGTCGCCCAGCATGGCCTTGCGGCGGTCGCCGAAGCCCGGGGCCTTCACCGCGACGGCGTTGAAGGTGCCGCGGATCTTGTTGACCACGAGGGTGGAGAGCGCCTCGCCGTCGACGTCCTCGGCGATGATCAGCATCGGCTTGGAGCCGCCGGCCTGGATGACCTTCTCCAGCAGCGGCAGCAGGTCCTGGATCGAGGAGATCTTGCCCTGGTGGATCAGGATGTACGGGTCGTCGAGGACGGCCTCCATACGCTCCTGGTCGGTGACGAAGTACGGGGACAGGTAGCCCTTGTCGAAGGCCATGCCCTCGGTGAAGTCGAGCTCCAGGCCGAAGGTGTTGGACTCCTCGACGGTGATGACACCGTCCTTGCCGACCTTGTCCATCGCCTCGGCGATGAGCTCGCCGACCTGCTTGTCCTGGGCGGACAGACCGGCGACGGCCGCGATGTCGGACTTCTCGTCGATCGGGCGCGCGATGGCGAGCAGGTCGTCCGAGACGGCCTTGACCGCGGCGTCGATGCCCTTCTTCAGGGCGGCCGGGGAGGCGCCGGCGGCGACGTTGCGCAGGCCCTCGCGGACCAGCGCCTGGGCCAGCACGGTCGCGGTGGTGGTGCCGTCACCCGCGATGTCGTTGGTCTTGGTCGCCACCTCCTTGACGAGCTGGGCGCCGAGGTTCTCGTACGGGTCCTCGACCTCGACCTCGCGGGCGATGGTCACACCGTCGTTGGTGATGGTCGGCGCGCCGAACTTCTTGTCGATGACGACGTTGCGGCCCTTGGGGCCGATCGTCACCTTCACGGTGTCGGCAAGCTTGTTGACGCCACGCTCGAGGGCGCGACGGGCGTCCTCGTCGAACTTCAGGATCTTCGCCATGGTTGCGTTCGTCCTCTCAACGAACTGCGCCCCGGACGCCCGGTTGTTCAGACACGGGTTCCGGGGCGCAGATCAAAAAACAGTGGGTGAATTACTTCTCGACGATCGCGAGAACATCGCGAGCCGAGAGGACGAGGTACTCCTCGCCGCTGTACTTCACCTCGGTGCCGCCGTACTTGCTGTACAGCACGACGTCGCCTACGGACACGTCGAGCGGAAGGCGCTTGCCGTCCTCGAAGCGGCCCGGGCCCACGGCCAGGACGACGCCCTCCTGGGGCTTCTCCTTGGCAGTGTCCGGAATGACCAGGCCGGAAGCCGTGGTCTGCTCGGCGTCCAGCGGCTGGACCACAATGCGGTCCTCGAGCGGCTTGATGGCAACCTTGGTGCTGGCGGTCGTCACGATCCGACCTCCCCCTTCGGAGAGCTCACGGGGTTAACTGTCTGAGGTGGCGACCTGGTAGATCCGTCGTCGCGGGTGCCGGACCTGCCCGTCGCTGTGTAGCTGGCACTCCGTAGTGGAGAGTGCCAAAGCTGAGACTATGACGGCGTTAGCACTCAGTCAACTAGAGTGCCAACGAACCTCCGGGTGCCCCACGCGCACAGACGGGCCCAGCGGGGTCCTCTCTCGCCGGCCCGGCCTTCTGCCGGCCTGCTTGTTGCTGGTCAGAGCGGTGGGGGCGGCTCTCGGCCGCCTGGCCCGGCGCAGTACCGGGCGTTCGGTTTCCCAGGCGCGGAGCCGGAGTGTCAGGACGGGGCGGCGCACCCCGGCGTCCGGCCGGCGTTCGCGCCGCGGCCCGCCGCCGCGCCCCTCAGATGTAGTCCTCCAGCCTGGCCACCGCGAAGCCCTGTGCGGTGGCGGTGCGCAGCACTTCGCGGACCATGTCGGCCATGGTCCCGCCCCATTCCCCGCGGCCGCGGAAGTGCGTGAGGATGATGTCGCCCGGGTGCAGCCGGCCCCGGGTGTCGGCGAAGTCGATGCGGTCGGCGAACGCCTCCTGCGTCCAGAGCGGCACGCTGCGGACGCCGCAGGACTTGGCGGCGAGCAGCGTCTCCCGGTCGTAGTTGCCGTACGGCGGGCGGAACAGCCGCGGCCGTACGCCGAACTCCCGTTCCAGGTTCCGCTGCTGGCGGCAGATCTCCCTGTACTGGTCCTCGAAGGACAGCTCCGTCAGGTCGGGGTGGGTGAGCGTGTGGTTGTGCAGGGAGACGCCGAGCCGCTGGAGCTTCCGGAAGTAGCCGTAGTCGTCGCGCACGACGTAGTCGCTGAGGAAGGCGCTCACCGGCACGTCCAGTTCGCGCAGCATCCGGAGCAGCTCCGGGTCCTTGTGGCCGCCGTCGTCGATGGTGAGGAAGACGACGCGGTCGGAGGTGGGCACGCGGGTGAACACCGGGGGCAGGCCGGACCCCATCGACAGGGAGCGCGGCGTGGCCGGCCGCGCCTTGCGGACGGGCGGGGCGGGCGCGGCGACCGGCGGGCGGAGCAGGCCCCAGCGCTGGGCGGCGCGCAGCCGGACGGACCGGGCGTTCAGCCTGCTCTCGGCGTAGATCGCCAGGTCACGGGGGAGGCCCGGGGCCGCCGCGGGGGCCGGGCGCCCGGCGGTGCGCGGGACCGGACGGCGGTCGGCGGAGGGCGGCGGGCCGGGGTGTCCCGTGCCGCGCGAGGCTGCTTCGGGGCCGTGTGCGGCGGCTTGGGGACCGTGTGCGGCGGCGGGTCCGGCGCCCGGGGCCGACCGTCCCGGTCCGGGGTCGGGTCCGGGCAGCGGTGCGGTGCGATCGGGAGGCTGTGCGCAGGCTCCGCCGACCACACCGATCAGGAGCAGGACCGCGGCACAGGTGGTGGACCGGAATCGACGCTCATGAGTGTTTTTTTCATTTTGTCGTACTAGTTGCATGGCGCCGCATCCTGCCAGGGAGTCGGCCCCGCGGCGGCGCGACAGACCGTGGTGCCCGGACGGTCCCCCGCTTGGCCCACAATTGACCAGTGAACGCCCTCGACTCCTTCGCCGCCCTGCTCACCGACGAGGGCCGGGCGCTCCTCGCCGACCTGCGCGACTACGACCCCGCCCAGGAACTGGCGACCGCGACCCGGCTGCGCCGCGACCACCCCGCCGACCTGGTGTCCGCGGCGCTGGGGCAGGCCCGGCTGCGGCAGCGGGCGGCGGCGAAGTTCGGCGCCGAGGACGCGGCCGTCATGTTCTTCACCCCCAACGGCGTGGAGCAGGCCACCCGCACCTCCGTCGCCCGGTACCGGGCCGAGCGGTTCGCGGCGCTCGGCGTCCGGCGGCTGGCCGACCTCTGCTGCGGCATCGGGGGCGACGCCATCGCCCTCGCGCGGGCGGGCGTGGAGGTCCTCGCCGTCGACCGGGACCCGCTGACCTGCGCGGTGGCCCGGGCCAACGCCGAGGCGCTGGGCCTCGCGGACCGGATCGAGGTGCGCTGCGCGGACGTCACGGAGGTGGACACCTCCGGGTACGACGCGGTCTTCGCCGACCCGGCCCGGCGGGGCGGCCGGGGACGGATCTTCGACCCGGAGGCCTACTCCCCGCCGCTGTCCTGGGCGGTCGGTGCCGCCCGCAGCGCCCCGTACGCCGCCCTGAAGATCGCCCCGGGTGTCCCGCACGACGCGGTGCCCGACGACGCGGAGGCCGAGTGGATCTCGGACGGCGGCGAGGTGAAGGAGGCGGTGTTCTGGTTCGGCACCGCGCCGGGCGCCCGGCGCGCCACGCTGCTCCCGGGCCCGCACACCCTCACCGGAGCCGGGCTGCCGGACCCGGCGCCGGGTCCGGTCGGGCGCTGGCTGTACGAACCGGACGGGGCGGTGATCCGCGCCCATCTGGTGGCGGACGCGGCGGCCGGGGTGGACGGGCGGCTGATCGATCCGACCATCGCCTATGTGACGGCGGACGGACTCCACCCGACCCCGTGGGCCACCGCGTACGAGATCACCGACGCGCTGCCCTTCAACCTCAAGAAGCTGAAGGCGCTGCTGCGGGAGCGCGAGGTGGGGAAGCTGACGGTGAAGAAGCGCGGTTCGGCCGTCGAGCCGGAGGAGCTGCGCCGGAAGGTCAAACCGCAGGGGCCGAACGCGGCCACGGTGTTCCTCACCCGCGCGGCCGGAGCGCCGACGATGCTGATCGGGCGGCCGGCGCGAGGCTGAGGGGCATTCGCGCTCACCGGGCAAGGCCCCCCGAGCGCCGGGGGACGATTCGCGGCTCGGCGGCTATCCGGGGGCCTGCGCCGGCGGTTCGTGGTCGAGGGCCTCGAACCGCCAGCGGTGGACCGGCCGGTGCAGCAGGTCCTGCGCGGGGGAGCCGAGTTCGGGGAGGTCCGCCTCGTACGGGGCATCCCACCAGGTGATGACCAGGACCCGGTCGCCGGGGGCGCCGAAGGTCTCGCGCCGCAGCGGCGGACCGGCGAGCTCCTGGGCGCGGGCCCACGCCAGCAGTTCCGGGCCGCGGCCCTCGGCGGCCCGGGCCTCCCACATCAGCGCGACCGTCATGCGTGCACCGTCATGAGTACAGGTTGTCCTTGCTCAGCTCGTGGAAGTGGTCGTGGTCGTGCCCGTGCCCGTGGCTGTTGCCGTCGTGGCCGTCGTGCGGGTGGTCGTGGTCGTGGTTCCCGGCGGGCACATGGGGCTCCGTCACCGGGAGCGAGGAGTCCGCGGACAGGTCCCAGGCCGACGCCGCCCGCCCGCGCGCCACCATCTCCGCGCCGAGCGCCGCGACCATCGCCCCGTTGTCCGTGCACAGCTTCGGCCGCGGCACCCGCAGCACGATCCCGGCGTCCTCGCAGCGGCGTTCGGCCAGGGCGCGCAGCCGCGAGTTGGCCGCCACCCCGCCGCCGATCATCAGGTGGTCGACGCCGTTGTCCTTGCAGGCCCGCACCGCCTTGCGGGTCAGCACGTCGACCACGGCCTCCTGGAAGGACGCCGAGACGTCCGCCACCGGCACCTCCTCGCCCGCGGCGCGCTTCGCCTCGATCCAGCGGGCGACGGCGGTCTTGAGGCCGGAGAAGGAGAAGTCGTAGGCCGCGTCCCGGGGGCCGGTGAGCCCGCGGGGGAAGTTGATCGCCGCCGGGTCGCCCTCGCGCGCGTACCGGTCGATGACCGGGCCGCCGGGGAAGCCGAGGTTCAGCACCCGGGCCACCTTGTCGAACGCCTCGCCCGCCGCGTCGTCGATGGTCGAGCCGAGCGGACGGACGTCGCCGGTGATGTCCGGGGCCAGCAGCAGCGAGGAGTGGCCGCCGGACACCAGGAGCGCCATCGTCGGCTCCGGCAGCGGCCCGTGTTCCAGCTGGTCGACGCAGATGTGCGAGGCGAGGTGGTTGACGCCGTAGAGCGGCTTGCCGAGGGCGTAGGCGTACGCCTTGGCCGCCGAGACCCCCACCAGCAGCGCGCCCGCGAGGCCGGGTCCGGCGGTGACCGCGATGCCGTCGAGGTCGCTCGCCGCCACCCCGGCGTCCTTCAGCGCGCGCCGGATGGTCGGAACCATGGCCTCCAGGTGGGCCCGGCTGGCGACCTCCGGCACGACGCCGCCGAAGCGGGCGTGCTCGTCGACGCTGGACGCGACGGCGTCGGCGAGCAGGGTGTGCCCGCGGACGATGCCGACGCCGGTCTCGTCGCAGGAGGTCTCGATTCCGAGGACAAGCGGCTCGTCAGCCATCGTGGGTCGTTCCTTGTTCGTGTGCGGCAGGGTCGTCTGCGGCGGGGCCGTCTGGGGTGGGGCCGTCAGCGGTGGGGGCGGTGTCGTGGGCGGCGGGCGCGGCCACCGCCGCGGCCGCGTCGTGCGCGTGACGGGCGTCGTGCGCGGCGAGGTCGGGGACGGCGGCGGCGCCGTCGGCCGTCTGGGAGCGGCGCATGACCAGGGCGTCCACATTGCCCGGCTGGTAGTAGCCGCGGCGCAGGCCGATGGGCTCGAAGCCGAAGCGCTCGTAGAGCCGCTGGGCCCGGGCGTTGTCGACCCGCACCTCCAGCAGCACCTCGTGGCACTCGAAGGCGGTGGCGCCGGAGAGCAGGTCGGTGAGGAGACGGGCGCCGAGGCCCGTGCCCCAGTGTTCGCGCGCGGCGGCGATGGTCTGGATGTCACCGGTGCCGTCGACGGCGGACAGCCCGCCGTAGCCGACGACCCGGCCGTTCTCCTCGGCGACCACATAGCGGCGGGTGGCGGACGGCCCGCGGGCGTGCGCGAGTTCGGACCAGAACAGCCCCCGCGACCAGGCGTCGTCGGGGAAGAGTTCGCGTTCGAGTTCCAGCACCGGCTCGACGTCCCACCAGCGCATCTCGCGCAGGGTCACGGCGCCGGGGGCTTCCGCGGTCGGGTCGGTCGCTTCGGTCACTGCGGGGTGACCACCTTGTAGTTGGCGGGCACCTGGGCGTCCGGGCGGCGCAGGTAGAGCGGCCGGTCCGGGAGGAAGTCCGCGCCGGAGGCGAGCCGTTCGGCGGCGAGCGCGGCCAGCGCGGCCGCGGACTGGTACTCGGGCATCCCCGCGGGCACGCGGGTGAACACCTCGGGGTAGAGCAGCGCGCCCGCGCCGACGGCCGGGTCCCCGGCGATCTGCTCGGCGATGTCGGCGGGCCGGTCGACGGCGGGTTCGGTCTCCCGGGTGCGGGGATCGGCGTACCGGGCCCAGTAGACCTCCTTGCGCCGGGCGTCCGTGGCCACGGTGAAGGGGCCGTCGAGGCCGGCCTGCCCGGCGGCGTACGCGATGCCGTCGAGCGTGCACAGCCCGTGGACGGGCGCGCCGGTCGCGGCGCCGAAGGCGGCGGCGGTCACCAGGCCGACCCGCAGCCCGGTGTAGGGGCCCGGACCGACCCCCACGACGATGCCGGTCACCGCGTCGATCTTCGTCCCGGCGGCGCGCAGCACCCGGTCGACGGACGGCAGCAGCAGCTCCCCGTGCCTCCGGGCGTCGACCTGGTGGGACTCGGCGAGGACGCGGTCCCCGTCGTACAGGGCGACCGTGACGGCGGGGGTGGCGGTGTCAAGAGCGAGCAGCAGCACGGGTACAGCCTACGGCGCGTTCCGCGGCCCCCGGTGCGGTCCGGCCACGGTCCGGCCGGCGGGGGCCGGCGGGGAGCGGCGGATTCCCGGGCGGGGGATGCGTTCCGCGGGGGCTTTCGGCGGGGTGCTTGCGGCGGGGGCTTCCGGGCGGGGTGCTTGCGGGCGGGGTGCTTCCCCGGGGGGCTTCCGGGCGGGCGGGACGGCGGATCCCCAGGGGCGTGGCGTGCGGCGGCCGGTGCTCGTGGCGGCGGTGCGGTTGCACGCCCGGGCGCGCAGGTGTACGGGCGCGCGGTGCTACGGTCGGGCCGGTAACGCGGGCAGACCGACGGACCGGACGAGAGGCGGCAGGCGTGGCACGGAGCAATTCGGGGGCGATCGTGACCGCTCTCACGGCCGCGGCCCTCGCCGCGGTCGGCTTCCTCGCCTACCAGGCGTCCGCCGGCGCCCCCGCCGTCGCGGCCAAGCCGCGCCCCTCGGCCTCCGCCGGTGAGCACCACCGGCCGGAGAAGCCCGGCGGTACGGGGAGGACGTCGCGGCACGCGATCCCGGAGAACTCCGGCACCGGTCTCCGCGTGGTCTACGCGCTGGGCGAGAAGCGGGTCTGGCTGGTGGGGGCGGACGGCCGGGCCGCCCGCAGCTACCGGGTCACCCCGAGCAAGGTCAGCCCCGCGCCCGGCCAGTACACGGTCACCGGCCGCTCCGCGTTGATCCCCGGCTCCGACGGGGTCCCCGTCGAGAACGTCGTCCGGTTCGCCTCGGTGGACGGAGTCGTGGTCGGGTTCAGCGCGGCCGTCGACGGCTCGAAGCCCGACCCGGTCTCGCAGAAGAAGACCGGCGGCATCCGCGAGGAGCGGGCGGACGGCAAGGCGATGTGGGCGTTCGCGGCCATCGGCACCAAGGTCGTCGTGGTCGCCTGAGGACGGGTGCGGGCGCCCGAGGCGTCCTGATCGCTTGAGCCCATGTGCGGATCTCGCACCCGGGCCGCCGGTCCACCCGAAAGGGGTACCCGGCAACCGTCGGGGATTCCGTCGCGGCTGCCGCGGCGAACGGTGAGCGGGTGCCGGCCCGGCACCGGAAGAGGCCCCGGCGAAGCGCCGGTCGTCGTCCGCGGAACGCGCTCCGGACGGACCGCTGCGCGACTGCGCGGCGTCCCGGCGGGCTCGCCGCCCCGACACGGGGCTCGGACGTCCGCCTGATGTCCGGCTCCGCGCTACGCGGCGTCCCGGCGGCCCGCTCCCCCGCGAGCGCGAGTGCCCGCGTCCGGCTCGCCCTCGGCCTCGGGCGGGGTGGAGACCGCGCTGGCCGCCGCGCAGGCCGCCAGCAGCTGGCTCATCGAGGGCGACACGGCGGGCGGGGCGGCCGGCGAAGGCGACCGCGGAGGCGACTGCTCGTCGCGCCGGGCGGGGCTCGGCGCGTCGGCAGCGGGCTCATGGCGCGGCATGGATGCCTCCCGGGGCTCCTGGTACAGGCTAGGTTAGGTAGACCTAACCACGTCTCTGCCTCCATGTGACCATGCCCGGTACCGCGCGCGCAACATCTTCCCGACGTCTTGTCGGAACGCACATCAGGGAAACGGCCCGCTCCGGTCCGGGCCGGAACCGGCAGGTCGGGCAGCCGGTACCGGCCGACGGCAGCACCGGCCGACGGCAGCGCTCAGTACGGGGCGGTGAGCGGCAGGCGGTGGTGGGGGTGGCCGGCGGTGGTGGGGGTGGCCGGCGGAAGCGGGCGCGGTGAGGGGACCTTCCGGAAACGGCCCCGTCCGGGCCCGGGGTGCGTTCAGGGCGCCGGAGCCGGGGCCGCGCGGTGAAGAAGGCCGCGCCGGCCGCCGTCGGCGAAGCCGTGCGGGCGGGGTCCGGGTCAGCCGGCCAGCGGGGAGAGGTCGGCGGCGGCCCAGCGCGGCCCCACGCCCGTGACGACGACCTCCCGCTCGTCGTTCTCGACCGTCTCGTCGCCCTCGGTCCGGCCGATGACCACGTGCAGACGGTCGTCCGAGAGGTCCTCGACCTTTCCGTCGCCCCACTCCACGACCACCACGGAGTCGGGCAGTGAGACGTCGAGGTCCAGGTCCTCCATCTCGTCGAGACCGCCGCCCAGCCGGTACGCGTCGACGTGCACCAGCGCGGGGCCGCCGCTCAGCGACGGGTGCACCCGGGCGATGACGAACGTCGGTGACGTGACCGCGCCGCGCACCCCCATGCCCTCGCCGAGCCCGCGGGTCAGCGTCGTCTTGCCCGCGCCCAGCTGTCCGGTCAGCAGCACCAGGTCACCGGGGCGCAGCAGTTTCGCCAGCCGGCGCCCCAGCTCCTGCATCTGCTCCGGGCTGTGGACGGTCAGCCGCGCGGTGGCGGCGGGGGCACCGGACGGTGCCACGGCGTGCGGGTCGTACGGGGCGTTCATACCGGCCGATGGTACGGGGCGGGAGGGCCTTCCCGGGCCGCTGCGCCGCAAGGAACGGGCCCCGCGGCGTCCCCGGCGGCTCGCGAACCGGTATCTGCTGGGTCCGGGACCGCGCGGACCGGGACCACAGGGGCCGGGGACCACTGGGGCCGGGGACCTCGGAGGCCGGCACCGCGGGAGGCCGGGCCGGCCGGAGCGGCCGCCGGGCCCGACCGGCAGCCGGGTCCGCAGAGGCCGGCAGGACAGGACGCCGGGCCGGGGTCTCCCGCTACCCCCGCGCCGAGCGCGGCGCGCGGCCCGCCGGGGCCGTCGCACCCGTCCGGGCCAGCAGTTCGGTCAGCCGTTCCGTCACGGTCTCCGGATGCTCCAGCATCACCAGATGGCCCGCGTCGGGGACGAGCACCAGCTCGGCCGCCGGGAGCCGTTCGGCGATCGCCTCGCTGTGCGAGCTGGGGGTGACCAGGTCGCCCCGGCCCGCCAGCACCAGGACCGGCAGGTCCCGGAAGGCCACCAGCGCCTCGGCCTTGTCGTGCTCGTCGAAGGCCGGGTAGAACTCCGCGACCACGTCGATCGGCGTGGACTCGATCATCCGCTCCGCGAACCGCGCCACGGCCGGGTCGACGTCCCGGGAGCTGAACGAGTACCGCTTGATCAGCCCGGCGAAGAGGTCCGCGGTCGCCCGCCGGCCCCGCTCGACCAGGTCCACCTGGGAGCCCAGGGCCCGCAGCATGCCGGGCAGGATGCGGCGCACCACGTTCACCCCGGCGACCGGCAGCCCGTAGTTGACCTCGCCGAGCCTCCCGGACGAGGTGCCGACGAGCGCCACCCCCACCACCCGGTCGCGTATGTACTCCGGGAAGTGGTGGGCCAGGGCCATCACCGTCATGCCGCCCATCGAGTGCCCCACCAGGACCACGGGCCCCTCGGGCGCCGCCGCGTCGAGCACCGCCCGCAGGTCGCGGCCGAGCTGGTCGATGCTGACGGGGACGCCGTCGGCCTGCGCCAGCCCGCGGGCGGAGCGGCCGTGGCTGCGCTGGTCCCAGTGGACCGTGCGGACCACCCCGCGCAGCGCGGCCCGCTGGAAGTGCCAGGCGTCCTGGTTCAGGCAGTAGCCGTGGCAGAAGACGACGGTCACCGGGGCCGGTCTGCGGCGCCCGAACCGGCGGCGCCTGCGCGGCGCTTCCTGCTCCGGCTCGACCTCGTCGACCTCGTAGTACAGCTCGGTGCCGTCGTCTGCGACGGTGCGCCCGGGGGTGCCCCGGAGGCTGCCGTACGGGCCGGTGGCGTCCAGCGCGAGGCGCGCCTTCCGGCGTATGCCCCGGCCGACGGTGAGCCGTTCGACGGCGACACCGGCGGCCGCCCCGGCCGCGATCACCCCGATCGCCGCGCCCGCCAGGCCGGCCCGGCGCCAGCCACCGGCCGCGGACGTGACCGCACGTCCCATGTCCCCCGCCCCGCTTTCGCCCATGGTGGTGCCGCTCCTCGTCGCTGTCCGTCCCCGTCGTGCGTGTGCAGCCGGGCCGTCGGGCCCGGCGTCCGTCGTTCGCCCCGGGCCGCGCTCGCGGCGCCGGCCCGGTCCGGACGACCGACCCTAGTGCGCGTCCTCGTGGACGTGGACGCGTGGCACCCGCGCTCCGATCCGGGTGACGATCTCGTACCCGATGGTGCCCGCCGCACGCGCCCAGTCCTCCACGGTGGGCTCCCCCCGGTCCCCCGGGCCGAACAGCACCGCCTCGTCGCCCACCTGGACCGTGTCGCCGCCGAGGTCGACGACGAACTGGTCCATCGCGACCCGGCCCGCGACCGTCCGCCACTTGCCGCCGACCAGCACGGGCCCGGTGCCCGAGGCGTGCCGCGGGATGCCGTCCGCGTAGCCGACCGGCACCAGGGCCAGCGTCGTCTCGCCGGGTGTGACGTAGTGGTGGCCGTAACTGACGCCGTGTCCCGAGGGCACCTGCTTGACCAGGGCGACGTCCGCGGAGAGCGTCATCACCTGGCGCAGGCCGAAGTCCGACGGCAGGCCGATCTCCGGGCTGGGCGAGACGCCGTAGACGGCGATCCCGGCGCGCACCAGGTCGAAGTGGGACTCGGGGAGGGTCAGGGTGGCGGGCGAGTTGGCCATGTGCCGGACCTCGGGCTTCAGCCCGGCCCGCCCGGCCTCGGCCAACGCCTCGTGGAAAACGCTCAGTTGGGCCGCGATCGACGGGTGTCCCGGCTCGTCGGCGCACGCGAAGTGCGACCAGACGCCGGCCACCACGACGGTGCCCTCGGCCTCGGCGGCGCGGGCGGCGGCGGTCAGTTCCGGCCAGGCGGCGGGCGGGCAGCCGTTGCGGCCCAGCCCGGTGTCGATCTTGAGATGCACCCGGGCGGTGCGGCCGCACGCCCGCGCGGCGTCCGTCACCTCGCGCAGCGCCCACATCCCGCTCACCGACACGTCGACATCGGCCTCGATCGCGGCGCGCCACGGCCCCCCGGGCGTCCACAGCCAGCACAGCAGCCGGCCGGTGTCCCCCGCCGCGCGCAGCGCCAGCGCCTCTTCGGGCGTCGCCGTCCCCAGCCAGGCCGCTCCGGCCCGGCGGGCGGCGCGGGCGCAGGGCACCGCGCCGTGGCCGTAGGCATCCGACTTGACCACGGCCATGAGGTCGGCGCGCGGCGCGCAGGCGCGCAGGGCACGCACGTTGGCGCGCAGCGCGGCCAGGTCGACCACCGCCCGGGCGCGCATCGGAGTGGGGGGAAGTCCGGTCGGCTCCCCGCCTGCTGGTGCAGTCATCGGGGACAGTCTCTCACCGGGCGCCCGGCCGGCGCCGGTCTCGTCCGAGTTCATCCGGAAAGTCAGATGTCGGGGCGGTGTGGTCGGGTCCGGCACGGCGGTGGATCGGATAGCGGGGCGGTGTGGGTCAGGTCCGGCACAGCGGTCGGTCGGATAGCGGGGCGGTGTGGGTCGGGTCCGGCACAGCGGTCGGTCGGATAGCGGGCGGCGTCCGGTCAGGTGCCCGGCCGGCGGCCCCAGGAGAAGACGCGGTCGTCCAGCCGGAGCGCGTCCCACATCCGTTCGGCGTCCCCGTACCGGAGGTTGACGCAGCCGAACGAGCCCTCGTCCGGGTCGTAGATGTTCCCGTAGACCCCGTGGAAGGCCTGCCCGCCGTTGAAGAACTGCGCGAAGGGCATCGGGGAGTGGTAGATCGAGGAGACGTGGTCCTTGTTCCGCCAGTAGACGCGGTTCCAGCCGACGCGGGTGGGGTAGCCGGGCTTGCCGCTGCGGATCGCCACCGGCCCGAACACGACCTTCGTGCCCTCCTGCACCCACATCAGCTGGCGGGGCAGATCGACACAGGCGACCCGATCGGCGACCTCGGGGCAGTCGCCCGCGGCGTTCGGATCGGGCACGGCCCGCAGCAGCCGGATGTGGCCGTAGCTGCTGGGACCGGCGAACCCGATGGCGGGGGTGATGTTCTCCTTCGTCTGCCAGTCGCGGATCGCCTCGCAGTCCTCCTTGGACTGCCGTCCGTCGACGGGCAGCTGAAGGAAGTCCTCGATCTCGCGCTGGTACGGGCCGACGGCGTGGGTGCAGCGCAGGGGGCCGGCGGCCTCGTCGCCGGGCTGGACCTCGTCCGGCGGCACGAACTCCACGACGGGCTCGTCGGCGGGGGGCGGTGCGTACGGGCCCGGGGCGCGGGGGTCCGGGTGGCGCTGCGGGGCCGTTCCGGGGCCGGGGTCCTTGCGGGTGTCCGGGGCTTCGCGGGTGTCCGGGGCGTCGTGGGTGTCCGGTGTGTTGTGGGTGTCCGGTGTGTTGTGGGTGTCCGGTGTGTTGTGGGCATCCGGGGCGTCGTGGGTGTCCGGGGCGGGGGAGGTCTCGGCGGTGCCCGGTGTGCTCTGCGGGATCTGCGGTGGCAGCGCCTGGTCGGGGGTGTCCACGTGCCGCTCGTGGGGGCCGGGCGGAATGCCGGGGACGAGCTGGTCCAGCGGCACGGCGACGGCCCCCTTGCCGTCCGGCGGCTGCGGGTCCCCGTCGTCCGCCATCGCCGCCGTGGTGACCGTCAGCGGCATCAGGACCGCGATGGCGACCGCCGCCGCGGCGGGCCGCCCTCTCCACTTCACCGTCTTGACCGGTGGACGCATTCCGTTCCTCTCCACGGCGGCGGGACTCACGGCCCACGCGGGGCGGGGAGGCTCGCCACAGAACGATCCGGACGGAATTACCGGTCCCGCCGAGCACGCCCCGACCCACCGCCCCGGGCCGGACACCACCCCGATGCCACGCGATTTCCGCCCGTGAGGCGCAGTGGAGGCGAGTGCCGGACGACCGGCCCGGGGGTGACGGGACGAGGCCAGGGGTGACGGGACGACGCCGGGGGTCACCGGGGGTCATGGGACGAGGCCGCGGTGACGGGACGACGGTCACGGCACGACGCCCGGGGTCACGGCACGACGCCGCGGTGACGGGACCACGCCGGGGGTCACGGCACGACGCCCGGGGTCACGGGACCACGCCGCGCCCGGTCCCGCTCAGCGCGTCCGGACGTCGCGCCAGGCCGAGGCGAGGGACTCGGCCACATCGGAGGCGCCCACCGGGCTCCCCTCCCGGCCCGCCGCGTGCCGCCCGGCCAGGCCGTGCAGATACGCGGCCGCCGAGGCCGCCTCGCGGGCCTCCAGCCCGGCCGCGAGCAGCGCTCCGCCCAGCCCGGACAGCACATCGCCGCTGCCCGCCGTGGCCAGCCAGCCGGTACCGGTCGGGTTGACCCGCACCGGGCCGCCCGAGGCGTCGGCGACCAGCGTCGTCGATCCCTTGAGCAGCGCGGTGGCCCCGTACTCCGCGGCGAGCCGGCGCACCGCGGCCAGCCGCGCCGCCTCCACCTCCTCGCGCGCCGTGCCCAGCAGCGCGGCCGCCTCGCCCGCGTGCGGGGTCAGCACGGTCGCCGCCGCGCGGGAGCGGAGCCGTTCCCGGTCCAGCAGCCGCAGTCCGTCGGCGTCCACGAGCACCGGGACGTCGGAGGCGAGCACCTCGTCCAGCGCCTGCCGGGCGCCGGGGGCGTCGCCCAGGCCCGGCCCGACGACCCACGCCTGCACCCGCCCGGCCTTCGCGGGCGGGCCGGCGTGCACCAGTGCCTCGGGGAAGCGGGCGATGACCGCGTCCGCGGCCGGGCCGACGTACCGTACGGCGCCCGCCCCGCCCCGCAGCGCGCCCGCCACCGCGAGGACCGCCGCGCCCGGGTAGCGCGCCGAACCGGCCACCACCCCCACCACGCCGCGCCGGTACTTGTCGCTCTCGGGCGCGGGGACCGGCAGCCGTTCGGCGACGTCCGCGTGCTGCAGCGCCTCCACGTCGGGCGTGGCGGGCAGATACGGGGCGAGGCCGATGTCGATCAGCCGCAGCGCGCCCGTCCGCTCCGCGGCGGGGTCGACGAGCAGGCCGGGCTTGTACGTGCCAAAGGTGACGGTGGCGTCGGCGTGCACCGTCTCGCCCGCGACCTCGCCGGTGTCCGCGTCCACCCCGCTGGGCAGGTCGACGGCGACGACGCCCGCGCGGGCGTCCCGGGCCGCCGCCACCAGCCGGGCGGCCTCCGGGCGCAGCCCGCCGCGCCCGCCGATGCCGACGATGCCGTCGACGACCAGGGCGGCCCGCGCGACGGCGCCCTCCCCCGCCCCGGCGGTGACGGTGCGCCCGCCGGCCCGGCGCAGCGCGGCGAGCCCGCCGGGGTGCGTACGGTCCGGCGAGAGCAGCACGGCCGTGACGCCCGCGCCGCGCGCCGCCAGCCGGGCGCCGGCGTAGAGGGCGTCGCCGCCGTTGTCCCCGCTGCCGACGAGCAGCGCGACGCGCGCCCCCGAGACCCGGCCGAGCAAGTCGGCGCAGGAGGCGGCGAGTCCGGCCGCGGCGCGCTGCATCAGCGCCCCTTCCGGCAGCCGTGCCATCAGCTCGCGCTCGGCGGTCCGTACGGTTTCCACGCTGTACGCAGTCCTCATGGGCCCCAGTCTTCCCAAGACCGGGGCCGGGCGCGCGCGGTCGGGGACGCCGTCACCGATGTCCCGCGCCGCCGTCGTTCACCGCCGGCCGCGCGCGGTCGGGGAAACCCGTCCCCGACATCCCGCACCACCGTCGTTCACCCCCGGCCGCGCGCGGCCGGGGACGCCGCTCCCGACGCACCTCACCGTGGTCGGGTCACCCCTCGGCGATCACCACGGCCGACGCGACGCCCGCGTCGTGGCTCAGCGAGACGTGCCAGCCCCGGACGCCCAGCTGCTCCGCCCGCGCGGCGACCGTGCCCGTCACCCGCAGCCGCGGGCGGCCGCTGTCCTCGGTGATGACCTCCGCGTCCGTCCAGAGCAGCCCGGCCGGCGCGCCGAGCGCCTTCGCCAGGGCCTCCTTCGCGGCGAACCGTGCGGCCAGCGAGGCCGTGCCCCGGCGTTCACCGCTCGGCAGCCACAGCTCCCGGTCGATGAACAGCCGGCCGGCCAGGGCCGGGGTGCGCTCCAGCGCGGCGCCGAACCGGTCGATCTCCGCGACGTCGATCCCCACCCCGATGATCACGACAGCGCTCCGGCCACGAGCGCCGGCCCCCGGCGCCCCGCCGCGGGCCGCACGGCGGAAAGCGCCGTGGGAGGCGCCGGAGCAAGCGCCGGAGCGGTGGTGGCGGTGGGAGCGACTGCGGTGACTGCGGTCGCTGCGGTGCCTGCGGTGCCTGCGGTGGCTGCGGTGGCTGCGGTGGCTGCGGTGGCTGCGGTGGCTGCGGTGGCTGCGGTCACTCGACCGTCACCGACTTGGCGAGGTTCCGCGGCTGGTCGACCTCGTTGCCCCGGGCCGTCGCCAGCTCGCAGGCGAAGACCTGCAGGGGCACCGTCGCCACCAGCGGCTGGAGCAGCGTCGGCGTGGCCGGGATGCGGATCAGGTGGTCGGCGTAGGGGACGACGGTCTCGTCGCCCTCCTCCGCGATCACGATGGTCCGCGCGCCACGGGCCCGGATCTCCTGGATGTTGGAGACGATCTTGTCGTGCAGCACCGAGCGTCCGCGCGGCGACGGCACGACCACCACCACCGGCACGTCCTCCTCGATCAGCGCGATCGGGCCGTGCTTGAGCTCGCCCGCGGCGAAGCCCTCGGCGTGCATGTACGCCAGTTCCTTGAGCTTGAGCGCGCCCTCCAGGGCGACCGGGTAGCCCACGTGACGGCCGAGGAAGAGCACCGTGTTCTTGTCGGAGAGCGTCCGCGCCAGCTCCCGGACCGGCTCCATGGTTCCCAGCACCTCGTCGACCTGGGTGCCGATCGCGGACAGCTCGCGGATCACGGACCGGATCTCGTCGCCCCACTTGGTGCCCCGCACCTGCCCGAGGTAGAGCGCCACCAGGTAGCAGGCGACCAGCTGCGTCAGGAACGCCTTGGTCGACGCGACGGCCACCTCCGGGCCGGCGTGGGTGTAGAGGACGGCGTCCGACTCCCGGGGGATGGTCGAGCCGTTGGTGTTGCAGATGGCGAGGACCTTGGCCCCCTGCTCGCGCGCGTGCCGCAGGGCCATGAGGGTGTCCATGGTCTCGCCGGACTGGGAGATGGCGATGACCAGGGTGCGGGCGTCCAGGATCGGGTCCCGGTAGCGGAATTCGCTGGCCAGCTCCGTCTCGCAGGGGACCCGGGTCCAGTGCTCGATCGCGTACTTCGCGATCATGCCCGCGTGGAAGGCGGTGCCGCACGCCACGATGACGACCTTGTCGATCTCCCGGAGCACCGAGGCCGGGATGCGGACCTCGTCCAGGTGCAGGCTGCCCGCGGCGTCGATCCGGCCCAGCAGCGTGTCGGCGACGGCCTTCGGCTGCTCGGCGATCTCCTTGAGCATGAAGTAGTCGTAGCCGCCCTTCTCGGCGGCGGAGGCGTCCCAGTCCACGTGGTAGGCGCGGACGTCGGCCGGCGCGCCGTCGAAGTCGGTGACCGTCACCCCGTCCCGGCGCAGTTCGACGACCTGGTCCTGGCCGAGTTCGAGGGCCTCCCGGGTGTGTGCGATGAACGCGGCGACGTCCGAGGCGAGGAACGCCTCGCCGTCCCCGACGCCGACCACCAGCGGGGAGTTGCGGCGCGCGCCGACCACCACGTCCGGAGCGTCCGCGTGCACCGCGACCAGGGTGAACGCGCCGTCGAGCCGGCGGCACACCAGACGCATGGCCTCCGCCAGGTCGTTGCACGAGGAGAAGGACTCGGCCAGCAGGTGCGCCACCACCTCGGTGTCCGTCTCGGACTCCAGGGTGTGTCCCCGCTCGGCCAGTTCGGCGCGCAGCGCGGCGAAGTTCTCGATGATGCCGTTGTGGACGACCGAGACCCGGCCGGAGTTGTCCAGGTGCGGGTGGGCGTTGACGTCATTGGGCGCGCCGTGGGTGGCCCAGCGGGTGTGCCCGATGCCGGTGCCGCCGCTCGGCAGCGGCCGGGCCGCCAACTCCTTCTCCAGGTTGGCGAGCTTGCCCGCCTTCTTGGCCGCCGCGAGTCCGCCGTCGGCGAGGACGGCGACCCCGGCCGAGTCGTACCCCCGGTACTCCAGGCGCTTCAGTCCGGCGATGACGACGTCGAGGGCGGACTGCCCTCCCACATACCCAACGATTCCGCACATGCGGGCAGCCTACGTGCCCGTCCCGGACGCCACCGATCCGCGCCCCGCCCGGTTGCCGGGCCGCGCCCGGAGCGGGGTGGCGGACCGCGCCCGGCCTCCCGGCCCGTCCGGGGCGGCGGCCTCCGGTGGTCCGGCGCCGGACCACCGGACCCGGCGTCAGCAGCCCCGGTCGATCCGGTCGATGGCCTCCTGCACGAGGTCGAGGTACTCGACCTCCTCGCAGCGCGGCTTGCTGCCCATCTCGTACAGGTCGAGACAGTCGGTCAGCTCCTCGCCGAGGTCCTCGTCCGGCAGGTCGGCGGCCAGTTCGCTGCGCACCCGGCCGGCGAAGTCCTCCCCCGAGTCCCTCGGCCCCGGCACCACCGCCGAACGGGCCCGGCCGCCCCGGCCGCGGCCGTCCCGCGCGGTCCGGCGACCGTCGCCCCCTCGGCCGATGAGATCACGAAGGCGTGCGGACATGACGGTCCTCTCGTGGCACATGGCGATCTACGGCTCGTCCCCCTGACATCCCGGAAGCTAACGCCGAATGCCCGGTACCGATAGACCTCGTACGGGGGACGGCCGGTTGTTCCGATGTGCCCCGATCAGACGCGTGCTCGATAGGCGCGGAGGGCGAGCGGTATGAAGACCGCCGCGATCGCCGCCGCCCACAGCAGCGACCAGAGGACCGGTCCGGCCACCGCGCCACCGGTCAGCAGACCGCGGAAGGCGTCGGACAGATGGGTCACCGGATTGACGTCGACCCAGGCCTGGAGCCAGCCGGGCATGGTGTCGACCTGCACGAACGCGCTGCTGGTGAAGGTGATCGGGAAGATGATGGTGAAGGCGAAGACCTGCACCTTCTCCGGGTCGCCCGCCAGCATGCCGATGAGCACCGCGGCCCACGACACGGCCGCGGCGAACGTCACCAGCAGCAGCGCGGCGGCGAGGAACCCGTCGAGCCCGGTGGTGATCCGGAAGCCCAGCAGCATGCCCAGGCCGATCATCAGCAGCATCGCCCAGAGCTGCTTGGCGAGATCGGCGGCGATCCGGCCGAACAGCGGCGCCGACCGGGCTATCGGCAGACTGCGCAGCCGGTCGAACACCCCCTTGGTGAGGTCGGAGTTCAGCGCCATGGCGGTGTACATGGTCATGAACAGGGTGTTCTGCACGATGATGCCCGCCAGGGCGTACTGCAGGTAGTCCTCGGGCGACCCCGCCATCTGGCCACCGAAGACGAAGGTGAACAGGAAGACGAACATGATCGGCGTGATGCTGAAGTCGACCAGTTCCAGCGGGTTGTGCTTCACGGACACCAGGCTGCGCCAGGCCATGGTGACGATCTGCGCAAGCGCCGCACCGGGGCGCACCCGGCCGCTCTTGGTCAGCGGTGCGGCGACCGTCCCGGCGGTCATGCCGAGCTCGCCACCTTCGCGTAGTCGTCCTCCTCGGACGGCCCGTCGTCCGTCGTCGGCTCGGCCTTGTGGCCGGTGAGCGCCAGGAACACCTCGTCGAGGCTGGAGCGCCGCAGGGTGAGCTCACCCACCGCGATCCCGGCCTGGTCCAGCCGCCGCACGACGGCCGGCATCAGCGCGGGATCCTTGACCGGGGCGGTGATCACCTCGCCCTCGATCTGCGTCTGCGGCCCCGCCGCCTCCACCACGAGGGCGTGCGCCGACGGGAGGTCCTCCGCGGCCACCGGCCGCAGCTGGAGCACCTGGCCGCCGACCGCGGACTTCAGCTCGTCCGGGGTGCCCTCGGCGATCACCTTGCCCTTGTCGATCACCACGATGTCGTCGGCGAGCTGGTCCGCCTCGTTCAGGTACTGGGTGGTGAGCAGCGCCGTGACGCCGTCCGCGACCAGGCCGCGCACCAGCTCCCACAGCTCGATGCGGCTGTGCGGGTCGAGCCCGGTCGTCGGCTCGTCGAGGAACAGAATCTGCGGCCGGCCGACCAGGCTCGCCGCCAGGTCCAGCCGCCGCCGCATCCCGCCGGAGAACGTCTTCGCCGCGCGGCCCGCGGCGTCGCTCAGCTGAAAACGGTCCAGCAGCTCCCCGGCGCGGGCCCGCGCCTCGCTCCGCGGCAGGCCCAGGAGGCGGCCGATCAGCAGCAGATTCTCGGTGCCGGTCAGATTCTCGTCGACCGCGGCGTACTGCCCGGTCAGCCCCACGACGGAGCGGACCAGGCCCGGCTCGCGCAGCACGTCGTGCCCGGCGACCGTCGCGCGGCCGGCGTCCGGGCGGATCAGCGTCGCGAAGATCCGCACCGCGGTCGTCTTGCCCGCCCCGTTGGGGCCCAGCATGCCGAGCACGGTGCCGGAGCGCGCGGCCAGATCCACACCGGCCAGCGCCTGGGTCTCCTTGAAGCGTTTGGCCAGGCCCTCCGCCTGGATCGCGTACGTCATGGGCTTCCCCTCGGCTCCGGTACGGGTGCGTCGGCTTCCACACCTCCCACAACTGTGACGCACACCACTGACATTCCACCCGGCGAGGACCAGCAGGTGACCGGCCGGGCACAGCGTGGCGTGAGCGACGCCACGCCCCGCGCCGTCCGCCGAGCGAACACAATGAAACGTGTGATCACCTCTCCAGCGCGCAGCACCCAGCGTCGGGCCGAGACGAGCCCGTATGTGGACCTCACCCGCGCCGAGTGGAGCGCCCTCCGGGAGCGGACGCCACTGCCCCTCAGCGCGGAGGAGGTGGAACGGCTGCGCGGGCTCGGCGACGTCATCGACCTCGACGAGGTGCGCGACGTCTATCTGCCGCTGTCCCGGCTGCTCAACCTCTACGTGGGCGCCACCAGCAATCTGCGGGGTGCGCTGAACACCTTCCTCGGCGACGCGGGCAACGGCCACGGCTCACAGCCCGGCACCCCGTTCGTGATCGGCGTCGCGGGCAGTGTCGCGGTCGGCAAGTCGACGACGGCCCGGCTCCTCCAGGCGCTGCTGGCGCGCTGGCCCGAGCACCCGCGGGTGGAGCTGGTCACCACCGACGGCTTCCTGCTGCCCAACGCCGAGCTGCACCGGCGCGGGCTGATGTCCCGCAAGGGCTTCCCGGAGTCCTACGACCGCCGCGCCCTGACCCGCTTCGTCGCCGATGTGAAGTCCGGCAAGGACGAGGTGACCGCGCCGGTCTACTCGCACCTGGTCTACGACATCGTGCCCGGCGAGCGGCTGACCGTCCGCCGCCCGGACATCCTCATCGTCGAGGGGCTCAACGTCCTCCAGCCCGCCCTGCCCGGCAAGGACGGCCGCACCCGGCTGGGCCTGGCGGACTTCTTCGACTTCAGCGTCTACGTGGACGCCCGCGCGGAGGACATCGAGCGCTGGTATCTGGGGCGCTTCCGCCAGCTGCGGGAGACGGCGTTCCAGAACCCGTTCTCGTACTTCCGCAAGTACACCCAGGTCTCCGAGGACGAGGCGCTGGACTACGCGCGGCTGATGTGGCGCACCATCAACCGGCCGAACCTGGAGCAGAACGTCGCGCCCACCCGCAGCCGGGCCACGCTCGTGCTGCGCAAGGGGCCGGACCACAAGGTGCAGCGGCTCAGCCTGCGGAAGCTGTAGGGGCGGGCGGGGGCCAAGCGTTCCCGGGGCCGGGCGCCGACGCGGCGCGGGTGCGGCCCCTCCCCCGCTCCACGGCTGACGCGTCCCCCGTCCGAGGCTGACTCGGCGCGGGTGCGGCACGTAGCGTGCCCCCATGCTGCACCTGCGCCTGATCGTCCCCGCCGACCGCACCGACGACGTCGTCGCCCTGCTGGAGCGGACGGTCGGCACCGCCCACCTCGCCGTGCTGACCGGCGCCGCCCGCGACCCCGCCGGGGACATGGTGCTCTGCGATGTGGCCCGGGAGGCCGCGGACGAGCTGCTCGGCGCCCTGCGCGAGCTGGGCATCCACGCGACCGGCTCCATCTCGCTGGAGAACATCGACCTCTCGCTGTCCGAGCGGGCCGACCGGGCGGAGAAGGAGGCGCCCGGCGAGGGCGCGGACGCCGTGCTGTGGGAACACCTGGAGGACGCCACGCACGAGGAGTCCACGCTGTCGGCGACCTATCTGGCCTTCCTCACGGTGGCGACCATGATCGCGGCGTGCGGTGTGGTCCTCGACAACGCCGTCCTCATCGTCGGCGCGATGGCCGTCGGCCCGGAATTCGGGCCGCTCGCCGGGGTCTGCACGGCGGTGGTGCAGCGGGCGCCGCGGCTCGCCTGGCGCTCGCTGGTGGCGCTGCTCCTCGGTTTCGCCGTCGCCATGGTCCTGACCACCGGCTTCAGCCTGCTGATGGACGCGCTCGGGCTGTTCCACTCCTCCGATGTGACGGGCGAGCGCCCGAACACCGACTTCATCTGGCAGCCGGACCCGTTCTCCTTCGTGGTGGCGGTCCTCGCCGGGATGGCCGGGACGCTCTCCCTGACCTCCTCGAAGTCCGGGGCGCTGGTCGGCGTGGCGATCTCCGTGACGACCGTCCCGGCCGCCGCCAACGCCGCCGTGGCGCTGAGCTACGGGGAGTACGCCCAGGCCCGCGGCTCCAGCGAGCAGCTGCTGCTCAACCTGGCGGGCATCGTCCTCGCCGGGACGCTCACCCTGATCGTGCAGAAGGCGCTCTGGGCCCGGCAGCGCCGGCTCACGCCACGGCGGGAGGGCTGAGCGGCGACGGATTCCGGCCATGGTCCGTACCCTGCGTACCGGGCGCCCGGACCGTGCCCCGCGCGGCACCGGGGGCCGACGGTCCCGGGTGGTGCGCCGCGCAGGCGGGCCGGGACCGGCCGTGCGGGCGGCCCCGCGACCCGGCGCGAGGGGGCGGTGTCGGGAGGGGGCACCTACGAGATATCTTGACATCGAGACGATTAGAGACGTGAAGCGGAGTATCGATGACTGACTCGACCATCATCTACACGCACACCGACGAGGCCCCCGCCCTGGCGACGTACTCGTTCCTGCCGGTGATCCAGGCATACGCCTCGACGGCCGGGGTCAGTGTCGAGAGCCGCGACATCTCCCTGGCCGGGCGGATCATCGCGAGCTTCCCCGAGTACCTGGAGGAGGGCCAGCGCATCGACGACGCCCTCGCCCAGCTCGGTGAGCTCGCCAAGACGCCCGGCGCCAACATCATCAAGCTCCCGAACATCTCGGCCTCGATCCCGCAGCTGAAGGCCGCGGTCGCCGAGCTCCAGGAGCAGGGCTACGCGCTGCCGGCCTACCCGGACGACCCGAAGACCGACGAGGAGCGCGACATCCGCGCCCGCTACGACAAGGTCAAGGGCAGCGCCGTCAACCCGGTCCTGCGCGAGGGCAACTCCGACCGCCGCGCCCCCGCCTCGGTCAAGAACTACGCCAAGGCGCACCCGCACCGGATGGGCGCCTGGACCCCCGAGTCGAGGACGAACGTCGCCCACATGACGGCCGACGACTTCCGCTCCACCGAGAAGTCCGTGGTCGTGCCGGAGGCGGGCTCGTTCCGCATCGAGCTGGCGGGCGACGACGGCAGCACCACCGTGCTGCGCGAGTCGGTACCGGTCCTGGCCGGCGAGGTCGTGGACGCGTCGGTCATGCGCGTCGCGGTGCTGCGCGAGTTCCTCACCGAGCAGGTCGCCCGCGCCAAGGCCGAGGGCGTGCTGTTCTCGGTGCACCTCAAGGCCACGATGATGAAGGTCTCCGACCCGATCATCTTCGGCCACGTCGTCCGGGCCTTCTTCCCGAAGACCTTCGCCGAGCACGGTGAGACCCTCGCCACCGCCGGCCTGACCCCGAACGACGGTCTCGGCGGCATCCTCAAGGGCCTGGAGTCGCTGCCGCAGGGCGCGAAGATCAAGGAGTCCTTCGAGGCCGAGCTCGCCGAGGGCCCGGAGCTGGCGATGGTCGACTCCGACCGCGGCATCACCAACCTGCACGTGCCGAGCGACGTCATCGTCGACGCCTCGATGCCGGCCATGATCCGCACCTCCGGCCACATGTGGGGCCCGGACGGCAACGAGGCCGACACCCTCGCCGTCATCCCCGACAGCAGCTACGCCGGCATCTACCAGGTCGTCATCGACGACTGCCGGGCCAACGGCGCCTTCGACCCGTCCACCATGGGCTCGGTGCCGAACGTCGGTCTGATGGCGCAGAAGGCCGAGGAGTACGGCAGCCACGACAAGACCTTCGAGATCCCCACCACGGGCACCGTGCGGGTCCTCGACGGCAGCGGCGACGCCGTGATCGAGCAGACCGTCAGCGCCGGCGACATCTTCCGGATGTGCCAGACCAAGGACGACCCGATCAAGGACTGGGTCAAGCTGGCCGTCACCCGCGCCCGCGCCACCGGCGACCCGGCCGTGTTCTGGCTGGACGAGGGCCGCGCGCACGACGCCAACCTCATCGCCAAGGTGAAGCAGTACCTCCCGGAGCACGACACCGAGGGCCTGCGCATCGAGATCATGGCGCCGTCGGACGCGACCGCGTTCTCCCTGGAGCGGATCCGCCGCGGCGAGAACACCATCTCGGTCACCGGCAACGTGCTGCGTGACTACCTGACCGACCTGTTCCCGATCCTCGAGCTCGGCACCAGCGCCAAGATGCTGTCCGTCGTGCCGCTGATGAACGGCGGCGGCCTGTTCGAGACCGGGGCCGGCGGCTCGGCGCCCAAGCACGTCCAGCAGCTCGTCAAGGAGAACTACCTGCGCTGGGACAGCCTGGGCGAGTTCCTCGCGCTGGCGGTCAGCTTCGAGCACCTCGCGCAGACCACCGGCAACGCGCGGGCCCAGGTCCTGGCGGACACCCTGGACCGCGCCACCGCCACCTTCCTCAACGAGGACAAGTCGCCCAGCCGTCGCCTCGGCGGCATCGACAACCGCGGCAGCCACTTCTACCTGGCCCTGTACTGGGCCCAGGAGCTGGCCCAGCAGACCGACGACACGCAGCTCGCCGCGTCGTTCGCGGAGCTCGCCAAGACCCTCTCCGGGCAGGAGCAGGCGATCGTCGACGAGCTGATCGCGGTCCAGGGCTCGCCGGCCGACATCGGCGGCTACTACCAGCCCGCGACCGCCAAGGCCGCGGCCGTGATGCGCCCGTCGAAGATCCTGAACGAGGCGCTGGCGACCCTCGGCTGACCCTCGTCGGCTGAATCACCGCACCACCGGGGAGGCCCCCGGGCCCGCTTTCTCAGCGGGCCCGGGGGCCTCTTCGTCGGTGGGGGCGTGGTCGTCGGCTGGGCCTCGTCGCCTGCGGGGAAGCGGACAGTCCGCGCGCGACGCCGATCCCGTCGCCCGGTGGGGGCTCGACGTCGATGGGGCTCGTCGCCGGTGGGAGCTCGGCCCGGTCGGGGCTCGTCGCCGGTGGGACGGCCATCCGGGCCCCGCACCGGGGCGCAGTCGCCACGCCCCCGGGAACCGCAGCCCCGGAACCGCAGCCCCGGAAACGGCACGGGCCCGGCACCCCGTCCTGGGGTGCCGGGCCCGTGGCCGGAATCGATGCGTACCGGGACTACCCCAGCGCGGACTTCACCACATCGGCCAGCCGCCCCGCGACCGACCGCGCCTGGTCGATGTCCGCGGCCTCGACCATGACGCGCACCAGCGGCTCCGTACCGGACGGCCGCAGCAGCACCCGCCCCGTCGAGCCCAGCTCCCGCTCCGCGTCCGCGACGGCCGCCGTGAGCTCCGTCGACGTCGCCACCCGGGTCTTGTCCACGTCCGGGACGTTGACCAGCACCTGGGGCAGCCGCTCCATGACGCCCGCGAGCTCCGCCAGGCCGCGGCCGGTGGCCGCCACCCGCGCCGCGAGCATCAGACCGGTCAGCGTGCCGTCACCGGTCGTCGCGTGGTCGAGGATGATCACGTGGCCCGACTGCTCGCCGCCCAGCGCGTAGCCGTGCTCCTTCATCGACTCCAGGACGTACCGGTCGCCGACGGCGGTCTGCACCAGTTCGACGCCCTCGCGCTCCATGGCCAGCTTGAAGCCCAGGTTCGACATCACCGTGCCGACCACGGTGTTCTTCCGCAGCCCGTCGGTCTCGCGCATCGCGAGGGCCAGGACGGCCAGGATCTGGTCGCCGTCGACCTCGTTGCCCGCCGCGTCCACCGCGAGGCAGCGGTCCGCGTCGCCGTCGTGCGCGATGCCCAGGTCCGCGCCGTGCTCGACGACCGCGGCCTTGAGCAGGTCCAGGTGGGTCGAGCCGCAGCCGTCGTTGATGTTGAGGCCGTCCGGGTCGGCACCGATGGTGACGACGTCGGCGCCGGCCCGCGCGAACGCCTCCGGGGAGACCCGGGACGCGGCGCCGTGCGCCTCGTCGAGGACGACCTTCAGCCCGTCGAGCCGGTTCGGCAGCACGCCGATGAGGTGCGCGACGTAGTTGTCGAAGCCCTCGTCGTAGCTGCGCACCCGGCCCACACCGGCACCCGTGGGGCGCTCCCAGGGCTCACCGGAGGAGTGCGCCCCGTACACCGACTCGATCCGGTTCTCCAGCTCGTCGGCGAGCTTGTGCCCACCGCGGGCGAAGAACTTGATCCCGTTGTCCGGCATCGGATTGTGGCTGGCGGAGAGCATCACGCCGAGGTCGGCGCCCAGCGCACCGGTGAGATACGCCACCGCGGGGGTGGGCAGCACACCGACGCGCAGGACGTCCACGCCCGCGCTCGCGAGACCGGCCACGACGGCGGCCTCCAGGAACTCCCCGGACGCACGCGGATCACGCCCCACCACCGCCGTCGGACGATGGCCCTCGAACGTGCCCGCCTCGGCGAGCACATGCGCCGCGGCGACCGACAGCCCGAGCGCCAGCTCAGCCGTCAGATCCGCGTTGGCGACACCGCGCACACCGTCCGTGCCGAAGAGTCGTACCACTGGTGTCCTCCGAGTTGCTTGGAAACTGTCGGGAATTGAGCGCCTTCTGTCTGTATACGCTCCTGGACGGCCATAAACGAACGCCCCGGCAGCACGTGGTGTGCCGCCGGGGCGGTCCATCGAACGCCGGCGCGAAACGCGCCGGCCGATCGATTAGCGCTTGCTGTACTGCGGCGCCTTGCGGGCCTTCTTCAGACCGGCCTTCTTGCGCTCGACCGCACGGTCGTCGCGGCTCAGGAAACCGGCCTTCTTCAGCGGGCCGCGGTTGTTGTCGACGTCCGCCTCGTTCAGCGCACGGGCGACACCCAGACGCAGGGCACCGGCCTGGCCGGAGACGCCGCCACCCGAGATGCGGGCGATGACGTCGTAGCGGTCGTCGAGCTCGAGCACCTTGAAGGGCTCGTTGACTTCCTGCTGGTGCACCTTGTTCGGGAAGTAGCCCTCAAGGGTGCGACCGTTGATCTTCCACTGACCGGTGCCCGGCACGATGCGGACACGGGCGATGGCGTTCTTGCGACGCCCGAGGCCGGCAGCCGGCTGCGGGTCGCCGAAGCGGGACGCGAGCGACTCGGAGGTGTACTCCGACTCGACGGTCTCGGTGGTGTATTCCTCGACCTCGATGGGGGTCTCGGCGGTGGTCTCGGCCACGGTTCTCCTCAGATTCTCTTCGTCTTAGGGGGTGTGGCCGGGACTACTGCGCGACCTGGGTGATCTCGAACGGGACCGGCTGCTGAGCAGCGTGCGGGTGCTCGGAGCCCGCGTAGACCTTCAGCTTCGAGAGCATCTGGCGGCCCAGGGTGTTCTTGGGGAGCATGCCCTTGATGGCCTTCTCGACGGCCTTCTCGGGGTTCTTCTCGAGCAGCTCGTCGTAGCGGACGGACCGGAGGCCGCCCGGGTAGCCGGAGTGGCGGTAGGCCATCTTCTGCACGCGCTTGTTGCCGGAGAGGTGCACCTTGTCGGCGTTGATGATGACGACGAAGTCACCCGCGTCGACATGCGGCGCGTAAACCGGCTTGTGCTTGCCCCGGAGAAGGGTCGCGGCCTGGGTCGCCAGACGGCCCAGGACAACGTCCTGCGCGTCAATGATGTGCCACTGGCGCTGAATATCGCCGGGCTTGGGGCTGAACGTACGCACGGTCGTAGCCTTCGCTTCTTCAGTGATGGGGTCTCCCCGAGCCCGCGAGGGCACAGGGGACGGGTCCTTTACAAGGCCACCCGGACGATCACGACAGCCTTGGCGGCACCCGGGGACGCAACCCGTGTGCCTGCCGCTGGTCATCGGCCCGGTGGACCGGCGTAACGGCCTCTCACGTGAGAACGAGCAAGCCAGTACGCACAACGAACAGGCAGAATACCGGCCGCGGCCCGCACGGGTCAAAACACCCCGATCGGAGTACGCGGATCGGCCCCCACCCGGACCGCACCCCGCGGGGCCTGGCCCCGGCCCCGCGGAACCGGCGTCCGCGGAGGTGGCGGCCCCGCGCCCCGGCGGACGGCGTGCCCGCCCGTCACCGTACGTCACCGCCCCCCAGGGGTCCGGCCCGGGGGAACCGCCCCGACCAGGGGGCCGCCCCGGGGGACCGCCCCGGCCAGTGGCCCGCGCCAGGGGGCCCGGCCCGCGGTCAGCGCGCCCGGGCCACCCGGCCCTCGTCCCACACCGGCTCCGGGGTCTCCCGGACCACCCCGTCCGCCCCGAACACCAGGAAGCGGTCGAAGGAGCGGGCGAACCAGCGGTCGTGCGTCACGGCCAGCACCGTCCCCTCGTACCCCTCCATCCCCTCCTGGAGGGCCTCGGCGCTCTCCAGGTCCAGGTTGTCGGTCGGCTCGTCGAGCAGCAGCGCCGTGGTCCCCTCCAGCTCCAGCAGCAGGATCTGGAAGCGGGCCTGCTGCCCGCCGGAGAGCTTCTGGAACGGCTGGTCGGCCTGCGGCTCCAGCTCGTAGCGGCGCAGCACGCTCATCGCCCGGCCGCGGTCCCGGGCGTGCTCGGTCCACAGGATGTCGACCAGGGTGCGCCCCTCCAGCTCGGGGTGGGCGTGGGTCTGGGCGAAGTGGCCCGGGACCACCCGGGCGCCCAGCTTCCACTCCCCCGTGTGCGCCACGTCGTCTCCCGCCAGCAGCCGCAGGAAGTGCGACTTCCCGGAGCCGTTCGAACCGAGGACCGCGACCCGCTCGCCGTAGAAGACCTCCAGGTCGAACGGCTTCATCAGACCGGTCAGCTCGAGGTTCTTGCAGGTCACCGCACGAACCCCGGTCCGGCCGCCGCGCAGCCGCATCCGGATGTCCTGCTCCCTCGGCGGCTCGGGCGGCGGCCCGGCCTCCTCGAACTTCCGCAGCCGGGTCTGCGCGGCGCGGTAGCGGGAGGCCATCTCGTCGCTCCGGGACGCGTACTGCTGCATGTCCAGCACCAGCCGCTTCAGCTGGGCGCGCTTCTCGTCCCAGCGCCGGCGCAGCTCCTCGAAGCGGGCGAAGCGCTCCTTGCGCGCCGCGTGGTACGTCCCGAAGCCGCCGCCGTGCACCCAGACGTCCGACCCGGCGGGGCTCGGCTCCACACTGACGATCTTCTCCGCCGACCGGGCCAGCAGCTCACGGTCGTGCGAGACGAACAGCACGGTCTTCCGGGTCTGCCCCAGCTGCTCCTCCAGCCAGCGCTTACCGGGGACGTCCAGATAGTTGTCCGGCTCGTCGAGCAGCAGGACCTCCTCGGGCCCGCGGAGCAGCGCCTCCAGCACCAGCCGCTTCTGCTCACCGCCGGAGAGCGTCCGCACCTGGCGCCACTGCGCCCGCTCGTACGGGACGCCCAGCGCGGCCATGGTGCACATGTCCCAGGTGGTCTCGGCCTCGTAGCCGCGGGCCTCCGCCCAGTCGCTGAGCGCCTGCGCGTAACCGAGCTGGGCCGCCTCGTCGTCCTTCGTCATGATCGCGAGCTCGGCCTCGTCGACGGCCTTCGCGGCCTGCCGGATCCGCGGCTGCGCCACCCCCACGAGCAGGTCCCGGACCGTTCTCTCGTCCCGCACGCTGCCGACGAACTGCGGCATCACGCCGAGCCCGCCGCTGACGGTCACCGAACCGCCGTGCGGCTGGAGTTCCCCGGAGAGCAGCCGCAGCAGGGTGGTCTTGCCCGCCCCGTTGGCTCCCACCAGGGCGACCGCCGCGCCCTCGCCCACCCGGAACGAGGCGTCAGCGAGCAACACCCGGCCGTCGGGAAGGTAGTACTCGACATGTGCTGCTTCGAGATGGCCCATGGTGATCGATTGTCGCCACTGAACGCCCGCTCTTCCAAGCGGTTTAGGATTCGCGCCATGAGCTTTGGGCAAGGAGGGCCGGTGGACTCCGGCGGATCGAACCGGTCGACGCCCGACTGGGGCGCGTTGGCGGACCGCACGGCAGCCCGTAACCGTCGCCGCAAGGGCGTGCTGATCGGTGGCGGCGCGCTGGCGACGGCCGCCGTGGCGGTCGTGGTCGCGGCCGTGGTGGTGAACTCGGGCAGCACGGACGACAGCGCCCAGGACCTCCCGTCGCCGCAGACCCTGCCCAGTGAGCCGCAGCAGCCCGAGCCCTCCTTCTCGGACGTCTCGCCGCCGCCCCCGCCGGACCCGCGGGACTTCATATCCACCAAGGAGAAGGACCGGGCCCCGCTCAGCGCCGGCACGCTCTTCCCCGCGGAGACGATGTCGACGGGCGCCGGCTCGTACAAGAAGGGCGCTTCCGGCGCCACCAAGAGCTGCGCCTCCGCCGCCTCCAGCCGTCTGGGGGCCGTCCTCGGCCGCAACGACTGCGACCAGGTCATCCGGGCGACGTACGAGAAGAGCGGCGTGGCCGTCACGGTCGGCGTCGCCGTCTTCGACACGCAGACCCAGGCCTCCCGGGCCAAGAACCAGGCCGCGGGCAACATCCAGTCCCTCGCGGGCAAGGGCGTACCGTCCTTCTGCCGCGCGACGGCCTGCCGGCTGACCTACAACTCGGTCGGCCGCTACGCGTACTTCACGGTCTCCGGCTACACCTCGGGCAAGCCCGTCAAGCCCTCCGACACCCGCGCCCGCCAGGCGGGCAAGGACGTCGCGGACTACGCCTTCTCCCGGATCGTGGAGCGGGGGAACCGACAGGCTTCGGCGGCTGCTGCGGCGCAGACGGGGTGAGGGACGGCGCACACGCGCCTCGGCATCTCACCGACCACGGGACCCAACACGCTCAGCCTCTTCCTCCAGGGCCCGTCCGCTCACATGACCGTCAAGCGCCTGAGAGGCCCCGCTGGATGACTCCAGCGGGGCCTCTCAGGTATTCACGTCGTCGGCGGTGAGCTGCTCCCGAAGAAGCGCCACTCCCCATCGGGGTCCGGCCAGGCTGGCGCCGCGCCAAGGATTCGGCGAACATCACAGTCCGGTAATCCATGAGGAGGTCAAACGCTGTCCGGCCACGGCCTCACCCCCGCAGGGGCATGCACACAAACCAATGGACGATCGGCTCGCACCATGAAGTCCAGACCTGCGAGGGGGGTGTCCCCAAGACTCCAGATGAGGCCATTCGCACAAGCGACCAGCGCGCCGGATCGCTCCATGAAGACATGCGAATAGCTGAGCCACCAGCCGATGGGGAACCAAGCCCCGTTCAGCGCCGAACCGATCGCCACGGCTTCATCCTGATGCCTGTTCCCGACCCCTACCGGGTCGGCGATGAACGGTTCTCCGTTGATGAAATTCGGGCCTTGTTCATTGACCGGCTCGACCCGCAGCCCAGAGAACGACTCAAGAAAACCGAGGACCGTGCGACTCGTGACGTACCCGCGGGCTTCCAAGGCTTGTACCTCAGCGGACACGTCGACCCGACGCCCAGGATGCCACCCAGACGCCTCCAGAGCGGCCACGGTGCCGGGATCCAAGCTGAGCACCGGATCCTGCGACTCTGCGTCCACTAGTAACTCACCCCCAATCCGTTCATCACTCGCCGACATGCCCGGCACGGGGTGGCAAGTTCACCATGAGCACCCTTTGCCGTGTCGCTCACGTGAACCGTCGTCATATGTCCCCCTCGGATCCCGACCTCACCTTCGGCTTTGTAAGCTTTGCTCAGGCACTGCATTTCCGAGCACCCACCATTCATGGGGTGATCTTCTCTCTTGAAAAGATCCGCCATTTCGTCAGGCGCCGCTACCGGCTCCTTATTATCCGAGCGATAGAACTCGCCGCTCCGGGACCTGTACTCGGAAGCAAAATCACTTCCACGCATTTCACCACGATCGGCCTGCGCTTCCAATTCATTGGAAACGCCGCAGTTATGGACCAGAACCGGAGTGGCCCCCGCCAGCACATGGTACGCATGAATTCCGCTGATCGTGAGGTCATGCGTCCGGCGCCGTTCCTCGAAGTGGCGGACGCCCTCGACCGTGACGCGGTCGCTCTTCGGGGTGCGGAGGGTCATGCCGGGCTCGAGGTCGCCTGCCTTGATCCAGCGCTTCTCGGATGTCACCCAGAACGGGTGGGTGGTCGTGGATATCAGCGCCGCGGTCTTCTTGCCGGCCTCGACCGGCTCACCGGCGGCCTTGCCTTCGTCACCGGCCTTGCCGTCCTCGCCGTCCTTGGCCGTGCCGTCGGCCGCAGCCTTCTCCGTCGAGATCGTCAGGTCGACGAAGTGCTTGTCGTCCTTGGTGACGATGGTGCCGACGACCTCGCGGGTCGTGGTCTCGCCCGTTTCGGGGTCGGTGACGGTGACCTTGTCGCCGAGTTCGACGTCCTCGATCGGCTTGGTGCTGCCGTCCGACAGCAGCACCTTGGTGCCTGGCAGGAAGCTATGGCACTTGGTCGGCTCCTTGCCCTTCGAGACCATGGTTTTCGCCTTGGCCCGGGCGGCGGCGAGTGTGTCCTTCGCCTTGTCGAGTGACTTGGACGCCTTCCACATGTCCTTGGCGCCGCCGACGAGGTCGCCGAGCAGGCCCCAGACGCGTTTGGTGAGTCTGGCTCCCTTCGCCCAGTTCCAGGGCATGCCGTACTTGGAAAGGATCTTGCCGGCGAGTCCGCCGGCGAAGCTGCCCGCGACATTCAGCAGGGTTTCGCCGCAGGAGCCCAGGTCTCCGGTGGAGACGCAGTCCATGGCGGCGTCGACGCCGAGGATGTCTCTGGCGATCTTGACGAGGGACTTGGCGGCCTGGACGACACGGTGCTTCGCCGTTCCGAGGTTGCGCTGTGCCGAGTAGACCTGGTGCTGCGCCTGGTGGACGACCCAGTCCTGATGGCCGCCACCCCCGCCGCCTCCGCCTCCGCCACCGCCACCGCCGCCACCGCCGCCTCCGCCCCCACAGGAGGAGAAGATCGGGTTGCACGGGCCACAGCTGAGCTGGATGCCCGTCGCGCACGGCAGCAGGCCGCTGGGGTCGGACAGCGTGACGGGAGAGTTGTTGGCGTACCCGTAGCCGTTCATCTGCTGCGGGCTGAAGAAGTCGATGACCGGGTCGACCGAGATGAACTTGCCCAGACCCGGGTCGTATTCGCGCGCGCCCATATGGGTCAGGCCGGTCTGCGCGTCGATCGTGGCGCCGACGAAGCCCTTCTCTCCGGGCCATTCACCCGCGGGCTTGCCGCGCTCCACGCCGTACGGGTCGAAGCGGCGCTGGGAGAGCGCGCCGGTCTCGGCGTTGACGGCCAGTTCGCCGGTGCCGTGGTGGTCGGAGGCGAGGAAGGAGAGGTCGCCCTTGTCGGTGCGGATCGCCACCGTCCGACCGGCGAACGTGTAGTAGCGGGTGGCCTGGATCTTCTCCCCACCCTTGGGCAGGCTGAGTTCCATGCCCGGCAGGTAGACCGTGGTGGCGGCCGCGTCCCGCCGGATGACCCGGTTGCCCTCGGCGTCGTAGAGGTAGGTCGCCTCCTTGCCGTCCGCCTCCTTCGTCTTCGCGAGGTCGCCCTCGGCGTTCCATTCCAGGGTCTGGGCGTTGCCGCCGACCGTGCGCTTCTCGGTGTTGCCCGCGGGGTCGTAGCCGTAGGAGGACTTCCGGTCACCCGTCGGGGTGTTCTCCACGACCTTGGTGACCGCGTGCGGACCGGCCTTGTTCTCGCCGTACGTGAAGGAGCGGGTCACGTCCTTGGCCTTGTCGAGGCCGGTGTCGTGGACGGTCTCCCTGGTCCGGTTGCCGATCGCGTCGACGGTGTACGACTTCCAGTACGCCGCCGGGCCGCCCAGCGGCTTCTCCCCCGGAGAAGACCCGCAGCTCTTCGGTGAGGAACCGTTCTGCGGTCCGCCGACCGTGCCCGATCCGGCCGCGCCGGCCTCGTCCGACTGCGGGGTCCACGCCTCGGACAGCCGCTGCGCGGAGTCGTAGGCGAAGCACTGCACATCGGGCGTGGTGCTCGCCGTGTCGGCGATCGACAGGACGTTGCCGGCCTGGTCGTAGGAGTAGAAGGACTGCTTGACCGGGCCCACGCCGGAGATGTCGACCGCCGAGCGGGTCAGCCGATCGGTGCCCTTCTCGTACGCGAAGGTCTGCCAGACCGCCTTGCCGCTGCCGGTGGACAGTTCGAGCTGCTTGACCAGGCTGGTGGGGCTGTAGACGGTGTCCGAGACGTACGAGGCATCGCCCTTGAGGCTCTTCGGGCGCTGCAGCTCGTCGTAGCCGAAGACGACGGCCTCCGCCCCGAGGCCGCCCGCCTCCGGCATCCCCAGACCGCGCGGAGTGCCGTCGCGGTTGTAGGTGGAGCTGAAGGTGTAGACGCCCTCGAGGGCCCCTTCGGACTTCGGCACCTGGTAGGCGGTCTTGATCGGACGGTAGAACTCGTCCACCGTCTGCGTGACCGACAGGAAGTACTCGGTGTCGCTGGTGTAGCGCAGCGAGGCGTAGGCGTGGCCCAGCCGGCCGGCTTTGTCGTAGCGGGTCTCGGTGAGCCTGGTGCCCGTCTTCGGCTCGCCCTCCCAGGTCGAGACGGGGCGGCTCAGCTCGTCGTAGACCGTGGAGATCCGCTCGCCGCGGCTGTCGGTGGCCGAGACCGGCCGGTCCAGTGCGTCGTACTCGGTGGTCGACGTGCCGGTGTCCGGGTCGACGCTCCTGGTCTTCCGGCCGAGCTGGTCGTACTCGTAGCGCCAGACGTTCTTCTTGGCGTCGGTGACCGACTTGAGCCGCCCCGCCGGGGTGTAGGTGTACGTGGTGGAGTCGTAGCCGTTGCCCGGCCCGCCGGCACCTTCCGGGGTGGGGCCCGCGCCCTGGTGGTGACGGACCTCGGTGGTGCGGCCGGCCGCGTCGGTGAGGGTGGTCGTGGGGATGCCGCCGGCCGGCGGGTCGACGCGGGTGCGGTCGCCCTCGTACACCGTCGTGGTCCGCCACTGTTCCTGGCCCGCGACCAGCGAGATCTCCGCGGTGGTGCGGCCCAGACCGTCGTACTCGTAGAGGGTCTGCGCGCCGACCTCACCGTTGGCGCGGGTCAGGAGCTTCGGCGACGGAGCACCCTCCATGTTGTAGGTGGAGTTGGTCTTCTTGATCTTGCCGGTGCCGTCGTGGAAGGTGTCGGCCACCATCCGGGTGCCGCCCGGCCCCTCGGTCTGCTTCTGCCGCGGGCGGAGCAGGCTGTCGTAGAGCTGGTACTCGACGCCGAAGGAGCCGCTGATCTCGGCCTTCTCGGTCTTGACGGCGATGGCGTCGTCGCGGCTGACGAAGTAGGAGTACTTGATGCTCGGGGACTCCGACTTGGGACGGTCCGGCATCCACACCGAAGTCAGCCGGCCGAGGGCGTCGTAGCCGAGGTCGGTGCGCCGGCCGTTGGGGTCGGTCTGTCCCGCGGACTGGCCCCAGGCCGGGGCGTAGTCGGTGGTGGTGGCGTGACCGAGGGCGTTGGCCACCTTCGTCCTGGTCAGCAGGCCGTTCGTCTCGGTGTAGTCGGTCGAGGTCGCATTCTCCGCGGCGTCCTTCTGCCGGGTGGGGCGGCCGAAGGCGTCGTATGTGGTGGTCCCGGTGACCTGGTAGCGCGCGGTGTCCCCCTGGTACGAGGTCAGCCGCTCGGTCCTGGTCGCCAGCCCCCTGGTCGGAGCCTCGCCGAACTTCCCGTCGTCGTAGGAGGTGCGCTCGTCGGCGGTCACCTGGGTACCACGGTCGGGCGTCTTCGAGCAGTCGACGCTCACCGCCTCGCTGCGGGAAGGCAGTTCGTAGAGGTTCCTGCCGGGGTTGTCCGCGTACCAGAGGCGGGTGCAGGTCTGGTCGTCGTCCTTCGCCAGGTCCCCGTCGTCGTCCGTCCTCAGCAGCCGGCCGGTGTCGGTGTCGGTGTCGTAGGTGGACTCGGACCTCGTGGTGCGCCAGCGGCCGTCGGCCAGGGCCGTGTAGCCGCGGGTCACCCGGGGCTTGACGATGCTCGCCCGGGTGGTGGCCCAGCTCCTGGTCTCGGTCGCGGTGATGTGCTTCCAGGGCTCGTTGACGACCTTGGAGACGACCTTGCCCCGGTCATAGGTCGCAGCTTCCAGCTCGAAGCCGTTGTACTCCTCGGAGTCGGTGTACTCCTTGCCGGTCGAGTCGGAGACCTTCTCCGAGCGGGTGCCCCCGCCGGGCTTCTTGTCCCCGTCCATGCCTTGGAGGTAGGTGTAGTCGACCCGGGTGGGCATGGTCTCGCCGTCACCACCGGTGACCTTGACCTTGCCGTAGCCCTGCCACTGCCCCCAGGTCAGGTACTTCTCGTCGGTGATGCCGTCCGGGTCGGGGTGCCGCCAGGCCGCGTCGCCCTGGTAGTCGTACTCCGTGACCAGGTTGTCCCCGCCGCCGGTGCGGTCGGTCTCGATGGTCTCGGCGACGACGTACTTGTGGAACCAGTCGGTGATCGGCTCGATGTGGCCGGGCGGCGCCCAGCGCACCGGGTAGCACCGCTTGGTCGACTCGCCCGGCTTCGGGAGGGCTCCCGCCGTGCACTCGGTCGGCGCGTAGTTGATGTCCAGTTGCGCGCCGGTCTCGCTGAGCACCGTGCCCAGCCGGTAGCGGTGGAAGGGGGCGATGTTGTCGCCGTTCCGGTCCACCCGGTTGACGAGCTGGGTGCCCTGCAGCTCCACCGAGGGCATCTTGACGCTGCCGCTCCCGGCCTTGCCCTCGTGGTCGATGGCGGCGAGCCACAGGGTCTTGGAGTCGTCGCCGTTGTCGGTGAAGCGGTGGGTGAGGGTCCAGGCGTCGACATCCGTGTAGGTGTCGGTGCCCGTGCGCATCTGGGTGGTGATGCCGGTGAGCCGCTTAGTCGTCCAGAAGGAGGGGACGGACTGGCCGGCCGTGCACTTGGTGTCGGCCTTGCACTCCAGGTCGACCGGGGTGTCCGGCCAGTGCGCCGCGTTGGCCTTCGTCCGCTTGGCCGGGGCGCAGTCGAAACCGCTCGTGGGCAGACACCGCTCCGCCACGGTGAAGGAGACCCGGGCGGGGGCCTTCGCCTCGTAGGCCTTGGCGTCCCGCTGGCCGTAGTCGATGCGCTTGAGGTAGCCGCCGCGCTCGTAGGCGGTGCCCTTGGCGTCCGTCTTGCCGTTCAGGGCGTAGTGGTTGGTCTCGGCCCCGTAGAAGTAGGACATCACATTGCCGTGGGTGTCCTTGACGTAGTCGAGGTTCCACCGCCACGCCTGCTTGCAGTGCGCACTGCTGAAGGTGGCCTTGTAGCAGGGTTCCTTGGCGTCGTCGCCGAAGACCGGGGCCGTCCAGGCCGAATCGGTCTCCTCCTTGCCGGCGCTCCAGCCCGGCAGGCGGTTCAGGCCGAAGAAGTACTGGGTGCCGTCGGTCGTGGTGACCTTCCAGTGCTCACCGTCGTCGTCGCCGTTGGTGGCTCCCGTCAGCCGCTGGACCTTGGCTCCGCTCTCGCCCGCGAGGTGCCAGTCGTCGCCGTCGTCGTCCTTGACCAGGCGGGTGGCGCTGCCGTTGAGCAGGATGGTGGCGTTGTCGTAGGCCCAGCACTGCTCGGCGGAGTCCTTGTGGCCGTCGTCGGAACACGGCTTGTACGCCCGCTCGATGTAGCCCGGCTCGAAGCTGAAGCCCTCGCCCAGCCACGACCCCTGGTTGTTGGTGACCGCGGTGCGCCCGTCGACGGACTGCGAGGAGTAGCCCAGCCCGATGGAAGGCGTCAGGCCGCCCGGGGTCGGAACGGTGCGGACGGGATAGTTCCAGGAGAAGCCGCCCGAGGCGTTGGACACGCTCCAGCTCGCGGAGGGAGCCAGCGGAGTGGCCTGGTAGCTGCCCTGCGACGACGCAGTGCCGGCGGCGAGGGCGACCAGCGGTGCCTTGGCGGCGGTGCCGGCGGACTTCCCCGGGGCCGCCGGAGCGGTCGTGACCTCCGCGGTCACGGTCCGCCGCGAGGCGTCGTTCGCCGTGTCGAGCGGCACCGGCACTCCGGGGCAGCTCTTGCTGCCCGGGAGGGCGACCGCCGCGCAGGCCGGGAGCTGCACCAGGTGGAGCCGTGCCCCGTAACTGCCGCCGTAGGCCTCGGCGAAGGCCGAGTAGTCGACGGTGAGCGCGACCTTGCCCGGCCGGCCGGCCCGGTCGGTGCGCTGGACGCGCAGCAGCGCGGCGCTGCCGAGCGCACGGGCCCGCCGGGTGTCCAGATTCGTGACCCGGACCGCGGCGGGCGGCCGTGCACCGCCGGCCTTCCGCCGGCCGGACACGGCGGCCTCGGCGACCGAGACGGGCAGTCCACCCGCGGTCACCGTCGCCCGCTTGCCCGGCTTTCCGCTGCTCGGGTGGACGGGGGCCGCCACGCTCCCGGGCTTCGGCCAGGCGGCTGTGTCCAGTCGGGTGACGGCCGCCTTCCGCGTCGGGTCCGACGGCCGGGGGCGGGCCTTCGCCACCTTGCCCCGGACGGGATCGGCCGACCGGGTCACGCCGGGGCGCCCGGGTCCGGACCTCTTCTCGGCCGGAACGGCCTCGGCCATGCCTCCGACCAGCGCCAGGTTGAGTCCCAGCACGATGGCGCCGATGGCGCGTCTGGTTAAGCGGCTGTTGAGTGAACGGCCACACATGGGCTTCACGGATGCTTCTTTCCGCAGGTTCCCGAAGACGGGGATTCAGAGGATTCGATGGGTGGGCCCGAGTGCACCGGCACAGGTCCGGCGCACTCGGGCCAGGGGCGTGCCCGCCCCGGGGCCGCTCCGGGCTAGAGACCCGGCGCGGGGACCGGTTCCGCCATACGTGCCACCGCCGCCGGGTCGGCCGCACCGGAGTAGACACGCACCTCGTCGAGCGCACCGGCGAAGTGCTCGCGGCCGCCGCCCTGGGCGGAACGGCCGATCTGCAGCCCTCCGTTCGCGGCCCAGAGGGTGGTGTCGGCGGCACTCGCGGACGTGGCGAGCTGCCCCTCGACATAGAGGCGGAGCCGATTGGCGAACGCGTCGTAGACGACGGCGAGATGCTGGCCCGCCCCGCCGGTGTCCGGGAGCTCCCGGTCATCGGTCACCGATGTGACCTTGGCGCCGGCCTTGTTCTCCCGCGCCACCGCCAACTGCCAGCGTCCGGATGACGCGTCGTAGCGCACCGCGACCCGGTCCGCCGCGCTGCCCGGCAGAGAGAACACCGTCTGCGACTTCTCGGCGTCCAGCGAGGTCAGCTGGGCCCGTGCGGTGATGGTGAAACTGCTGGTCCCGTTGACCGGGGGCGCCGCCGTGGCAGCCCAGTCACCCGCGCCGTCGAGCGTCAGGTGCCCCGCGCCGACGAGGGGAGGCTCGGCCAGCGGGTCCGACGACCGGTACACCGTGGCGTCGCCGCCCAGCGTCAGCGGCTGCCCGCCCTGCTGGGCATCGGCGGACGTGCCGTTCGCGGCGCTGTCCAACGGCCAGTAGCCCTTGCGCTGGGGCTTCACCGTCATCTGCTCGGCGACCTGCTCCGGGGACAGCACGCGGTCGAAGGCCCGGACCTCGGCCAGATCCCCCTGGAAGGGATCACGGTAGCCGGACGGCGCCGTCGCCCGGCCGATCTGCAGGTCGCCGCGCGCCTTCCACACGGAGCGGCGCTTGGCGGTGCCCTGCACCTGCTGGTTGACGTGGATCCGCATCTCCGGACCGCCCGCGGCATGAGCGTCGTACACGCCGGTGAGCAGCACCCACTGGTCCTTGACCGGGACGACTCCCGCCTTCGCCTGCCAGGAACCCAGCGAACTCACGTCGCCGACCGGCGCCGAGAACGCCCAGGACTTGAGGCCGGCGTCGTACCCGAGGGTGAAACCGGGCTCTCCGGTTCCGTTCTGGCTGACCACCGCCATGTCGTGGTCCAGGGCGGTGGGCCGGACCCAGGCGCTGACGCTGAAGCTCGTGTCGCTGTCGAGAACCCCCGCCTCGGCGTCGAGATAGCCGTTCTCGGTTCCGTCGAACCGGGCGGCGAAGTCCGCCGTCCCACCGGGTCCGGGCACGCCGAACTCGACGCCCGGCCCCGCCGTCGCGGGATGGTCCAGCGTCTCGTCGTGAGCGGTCCCGGCCCCGCGCTCGTCCGCGAGGTTCCACTGGCCCGCGACCGGACGCCCCTCGGTGACGAGGAACCAGTGGTGCGAGGAACTGCTGGAGTGCTTCGCGCGGTCGTACGCCTCGACGGTCAGCGTGTGCCGGCCCGGCTTCATCGGAGTCCAGCTGACCGTGGCCGGTCCGCCCATCGGCTTCGCGGCCACCGGCTTCATCGGCTCCTTGTCGAAGCTGTAGCGGTACTCCGTGACGTCCTTGTCGTCGATGGAGTCGTCGGTGTTGGGAGCGAAGGTGAAGCTGCCGACCGTGCCGACGCCGTCGTGCCACTTCCCGTCATCGGGATAGGCCTTCGAGACGACCCCGGGAGCTCCGGGGACGGTCGCGTCGTAGATGAACTCGCAGCGCTGGGCGCCACCGTCGTAACTCCACGGTCCCCCCTGGGCGTGGTCGTGGGCGCGGGCACTCCAGTAGATCACCGAGCCCGGTTTGAGATCACTGATGACGGACTTCTTGACGGTGTGGTCGAAACTGGTCCCCTCGTTGGGCGCCTTGAATTTCGTGGTGGCCGTGTACGAGTCGGAACTGCCGTTCCTACGTGTCCAGTCGACCTTGAACTCCACCTTCACCTGCTCCGTGCGGTAGGAGGTGTGGTCCGGGTCCCGGGCCTGGGTACGGAGCTTCGGGCGCTCGTCGGTGAACGGCCGCCCGCTCCCCCAGGTGCACTCCTTTCCGGGGTTGGACGACATCCAGTCGACGTCGATCCTCTTCGGCGGTTTGTTGTACTTGACCGACAGGTGGGCCTTCCCGCAGATGCGCTTCCACCCGCCGAAGGTGTCCTCGTTGGTGGCCCGCAGCCCGAGCGACATCGAGGACCAGTCGCCGTCGGCCGCGGTCTGCAACTCCTTGAGGAGCTCCCCGCCCTCGAAGTGCAGATTCGGCTGGGCCCCGCAGGACGTCGGCTGGATCTTCCGGTCGACGGTCAGCAGCCGGTCGTTCCAGTCGTCCTTGGTGTTGGACCAGTTGCTCTTCGCGGTGACGGTGTAGTTCTTCCCGCCGATCCGGTAGAGACTGATCGGCTCCGCCCTGGCGTCGGCGTGGTAGACGTGCTCCACCCGTGCCGAGAAGCTCGCCTCGAGGATGCTCTTGCCCCGGTAGAACGACGTCGGCAGGGTGTAGAGCAGCCGCCGTACACCCACACCGTTGCAGGAGACCGGGTTGTAGTCCGTCGGGCACTTGCCCGCTCCCGCGCTCCCCTTGTACTTCCAGTCCGCTTCCGTCGGCATGCCGGACATCACGCCGGTCCAGGCCGTACGGGAGGTGGTCCGCTGGACCGGGTCGATGACCACGGGGAAGACTGTGTCCTCGCCGGTGAGCAGCGAACGGTCCGGGGTGAGGCTGAGCCGGTCCCCGGTCACCTCGACGTCGACGGGGGCGGTGCGGCCACCGGCCCCCGGGCCGTCGACGGCCCGCTCCGCGGACGGGTCCGCGGCGGCCCGGGAGGCCGAGGCCGGGCGCGCGGCCCGGGCGGCCGGAGCCCCCGACGGCGCCTTGCCGGGCCGGGCCGAGGCCGACGGGCCGGCCTGCGGCCCGGTGTCCGCGGAGTCCCACATCACGGGCTCGGCGCCCTCGAACACCGTGCCGCCGACCGCGGCGTCCACCGCGCGCAGGGAACCGTCCGCGGTCTCCTCGACGGTCAGCCCCTGGGTCCGCAGCCCGAACTCGATCTTCTTCAGCTCGGGGTTCCGGGCCGCCTCCGGTGTCTTGACCACCAGCAGGTGTGCCAGACCGTCCACCTCGGCGCGGGTCACGAGATCCACCCCGGGCAGGACGTCGGGGTAGGTCGCGGTGCTGCCCTCCACCTTCGGCGCGGGCAGCTTTCCGGCCCGCCAGGTCAGGGCGTACTCGCGCCCCGCCTTCCGCATCCGCACAAACGGTTCTTCACCGCCGTTCGAGAAGCGCAGGTCGACCGTGGCCGCCTTCGGGCCCCAACTCCCGTCCGCGCGCCGGACCAGGGCGTCGTCCACAGGGACCCACCGTCCGTCGCGGACCGTGCGCACCGGCTCGGTGTACTCGTACGCCGTGAACGAACCGTCCGGGTTGGCCAGCACCTCCCGCCGCTCCTGCCGGAGCGCGGCCACCTCGACGGGGTTCCCGCCGGCCTCGGCCGCCACCTGTGCCTGTTCCTCCGTCTGCTGCACCTTGGCGTAGCGGCCGGACGGTGTCTTCGCGGGCGCGGCGGAGGCCGCACCCGCGGGCACCGGTGTGCCGGTGTCCGGAAGTCCGGTGCCGCCGGCCGCCAGCAGCGCCGTCAGCACCCCCACCATGGTCGCAGTGCGGCGCACGCTGCGCCGTAATCGTTTGCTCTTCACGTCCCCGCCCCCGGGTTCCCCCGGCTCGTCCGTCCTGTCGTCCCCACGTCCGCCGGAGGTCACCGGACCACCGCCCCGAAGGCCCGTCCCACGGCGGGCAGTCCGCCCTCGCCCGGCTTCCAGGCGGTCACGGTCCCGGCGGAGCCGGCCAGGACGTCCGGCCACCGCAGGCCGTACACCCCCCGGTCGGCCGGCGCACCGTGCGGAATCCCCACATAGAGCTGCGAGGAAGTGGCCCAGAGGCTCGTCCCGAGGTACTCCCGCGGCCCCGGTGTTCCCGGCAGCCCTGCGTCGCCCTTGCCCACGGCGGCGTCACCGTCACCGGCCGCTCCCACCAGCGGGAAGATCTGCACCGAGCCGGAGTCGACGGCCTCCTCGACGTCCTCGCCGGGAACCCCCACGGCCAGCAGGACCGTGCTCGCCGTACCGACCGAGCCGGGAGCGGTGTTGACGGCGGCCAGTTGGCGGCCGAAGTAGTCACCGTCCTCGCCGACGCCGGTGACACCCGCCTCGGTCTGGCTGATGTCCGCCGTCTGCTGCGCCGTTCCGGAGGCCGTGACGTCCAGGACGACGACCCGGCCGGTGTCGGTACCGGTCGTGCTGTCCTCGCCGGGCGCCCCCACGGCGAGCAGCGAGTGGGTCGCCGACGCGGCACCCGACGGCCGGTAGGGAACCAGGGCCAGGGCCGAGCCGAACTGGTCCCCGGTCTCCGCGGACCCGCTGATGCCCGAGGTCTGGTCGAAGTCGGCCAGCGGCACCGGGATCCCGTCGCCGCTCAGCCGGTGCCCGAACACCCAGGCCGCCCCGGAGAACGTCCGGTCCTCGATGGCCTCGCCCGGGCCGCCCACCGCGATGTGCTCGGGTGACGCGGCGACCGCGGAGCCGAACCGGTCGTCCCGCTCCGCCGCCCCCGCGACACCGGGGCTCTCCTCGTGGATGCTCACGTTGACGCCGCCGCGCAGATAGTGCACGGTGCCGGCGTCCTGGGTGGCGTCGAGGTCCTCCCCCGGCACGCCGATGACCAGATACGGGTCTCCGGAGGTGGTGGCCCCGGCCGCCAGGGCGTAGCCGAACCAGTCCCGCTCCTCCGCGGCGGACGTGGCGATGTCGCCCTTGCCCGCCCCCTGGAACAGCTCCCGCACGGCGGGACCGGTCCCCAGCCCGCCCGGCGCGCCGTAGATCACCTGGACCAGGCCCGCTTCGGCTTCCTCGCCGAGGGATTCGTACGGCACCCCGACGGCCAGATCGCTGCACCCGTCCTTGTTCTCGTCGAGCACGGCGAGAGCGTGGCCGTAGCGGTCACCGGTCTCCGCGTCCCCCGGTACCCCGGCGGCGTCCTGGGAGAGCTCCGCGACCCCCTTGCCGCCGCCGTAGGAGATCCGGACCAGCCCCGCCTCCGCATGCCCCGCGACCGTCGCCTCCGGGTCCGCGATCGCGAGGTCACGCGTCCCGTCGCCGTTGAAGTCCACCGGTGTGCCGGCCGTGCACCCCGCGGCCGCCGCCGGCGGCGCGAGCGCGCCGGCCGGTGCGGACACCAGCAGGAGCGCCGTGGCCGCCCCGGCGGCCAGCCACCTCCCGCACGATTCCCCCATCACTGCTTATGCCCCCTCATGACCCTAAGTCAGCTGAATATTCACCTACCGACAAGCCGGCGACAAGAGGAGATGTCCGACAAAGAGGGACAGGAGTCATCACAGATCCATCACAAGATGACCGTGATGTAAAGGAATTGGATGCCAACTGAGCTGCGCCCAGCGGGAGATACGTACGATCGTTCGGAAGGCTCCGCCGCCCGGTGGCCCGCTGCCGTACCGAGACAGCACCTGCTGCGGGCCGTCCCGCGGAGCTCCCGCTGCCTGAACGGAGTGCGCTCCCTTGCCCGTCCCCGACGTCAGCATCATCATCGGCGCCTACAACGCCATGCCCTATCTCACCCAGTGCGTGACGTCGGTGGTCGAGCAGTCCATCGGGCACGACCGCATGGAGATCATCGCGGTGGACGACGGCTCGACCGACGGCACCGGCGCGGAACTCGACCGGCTCGCCGCGGAACACCCCGGCCTCATCCGGGTCGTTCACCAGGAGAACTCCGGTGGCCCGTCGGCCCCCCGCAACCTGGCACTCGATCAGTACGCCCGCGGCCGCTACGTCTTCTTCCTCGACGCCGACGACTACCTCGGCACCGAGGCCCTGGAACGGCTCGTCAAGGCCGCCGAGACCAACGAAACCGACGTGGTCCTCGGCCGCATGGTGGGGGTCGGGGGCCGCCGCGCGCCCAGCTCCATGTTCGGCCGCAACCAGCCGCGCACCGACGTCTTCGCCTCACGCGTGTACTGGACGCTCAACCCGATGAAGCTCTTCCGGCGCGACCTGCTGGAGCGTCACGGGCTCCGCTTCCCCACCGAGTACAAGATCGGCGAGGACGTCTACTTCACGGCGCTCGCCTATCTGCACGCCTCCGGCATCTCCGTGGTCGCCGACTACGACTGCCTGTACTGGGTCGCCCGGGCCGACGGCGGCAACATCACCGTCACCCACCACGACACCGACATGCGGATCCGCTCCCTGGACACCATGGTCGACCTGCTCGACGAGCACGTCCCCCCGGGCCCCGGCCGCGACCACCTGCTGCACCGTCACCTCACCGTGGAACTGCGCGACGCCGTGCTGCACATCCACCACGAACCCCGGCGCGAGGACCAGGAGAAGGCGCTCACCCGGCTCCGGGACGTCCTCGGCCGCTGCTACCACCCGGACCTCGCGGCCCGGCTGCCCGCCCTCGCCCGGCTCCGCTGCCACCTCGTGGAACACGGCATGCTCGACGAGCTGCTGGAGCTGGTGGAGTTCGAGATGGCCCAGGGCAGCACCAGCTACGGCATCACCGTCCGCGAGCGCACGGCCGGCACCAGCGCCCCCGGGGTCCTGGTCGAGCAGGGCCGCGTCCTCGCCCGCTACCCGTTCTTCCGGGACCCCGAGCGCGCCGTGCCCGACGCCTGCTACGACATCACCGACGAGGCCAAGGCGCGCCACCGGGTCGAGGCCGCCGTGCTCACCGGGAGCGAGCTCCGCCTCACCGGACACGCCCGGCTCCGGCGCGTCCCGACCACCACCGAGGGCCTGCGCACCGAACTGGTCCTCCGCGAGCGCGGCACGGGGGCCGAGCACCGGCTCCCGGCGGAGCGCACCCCGACCCCCGGGCTCGGGGCCGACGAGGACGCCGGAGCGTACGACTACTCCCGGGCCGGCTTCGCCGCGACCGTCGACCTCGCAACCGCCGCGGACGGCGCCGCGCTGCCCGACGGCCTCTGGGACCTCCACCTCGCGATATCCGTGGACGGCTTCACCAAGGAGATACGCCTCGGCAGCCGCCGCACCGAGGCCGTCCCGCACCGGCCCGCCACCCACCTCGTGGCCACCGCCGACGGGGCCGCGCCCGTCACGCTCTACTCCACCAAGCCCCACGGGAACCTCACCCTGGACGTCGGGGAGCGGAAGCACGAGGTCGCCCCGCTGCTCGGCGTCGGGGGCGCCGCCTGGTCGACGGAGGACGGAATCCTCACCGTCTCCGGGACCTGCGAGCTGGCCGGCCTGCCGGAGGGCACGCTCCGGGTACGCCTGACCGGGACCACCGGCACCACTGGGACCACCGGGACCACTGGGACTACCGGCACCACCGGCACCACCGGCACCACCGGCACCACCGGCACCACCGAGGAGATCGTCGTCCCGGTACCGGCCCCCGGAGGCGAGCCGGCCGCGCCGCTGTTCCCCGACGGCCGGTTCACGGTTCCCGTACCGCTGACCCGGCTGCCCGCCGGGGACTGGAGCGTGTCGCTGCACCTCGGCGCGGGCCCCGGGCGCTCCTGGGAGCTGCCCGTACCGGCCGAACCGAAGCTGCCCGCGGTCCGGTGGCGACGCGGCCTCCTGCCGCGCTACGCCAAGCCCGTCCCGAGGACGGAATCGCTCACCCTCCGTGTCGACCGGGTCAAGCCGCTCAAGGCCCTGCTCGCCCGGCTGGGCCGGTAGCGCCCGCTCGGCCGAGCCGGACACTGGGCAGGCCGAGCCCCCGCTCGGCCGAGCCGGACCGGCTGACCGAGCCGGACCGACCGGCACCCGGCCCGGCAGACCGTAATCGGTCCCGACCGCAACCGGGCCCGAGCGCAACCAGCTCCGCCCGCAACCGCTCCCTGCGCAACCGACCCACCGGGGACCGACCCGACCGCTCCCGGCCCGACCGCTCCCGACCCAGCCGGGGCAGCCAGGTCAGCGGGTCAGCCAGGTCAGCCGGGTCAGCAGCAGCCCGCGCCGGCCCCGCCCCCGGCAGGCGCGGTGCCCGGCAGGGAGCGCTTGTTCCGCGCCGCGAGGTTGCGGGCCGCCAGCTGGTCGTCCGGCGGGTAGCCGACCTCCTCCAGGGTCAGCCCGTGCGGCCGGACGACGTTCACCGCCGAGTGCCGCACCCGCCCCGCCAGGACCTCGCCCGGGAAGCCCACCGGCCGGTGCCCGTCGCCGACCAGCAGCAGCGAGCCCACCAGGGCCCGCACCATGTTGTGGCAGAAGGCGTCCGCCCGGACGGTCGCCACCGCGAGCCCGTCCTCGGTCCGCTCCCAGCGCAGGTCGAGCAGGGTGCGGATGGTGGTGGCGCCCTCGCGCTTCTTGCAGTAGGCGGCGAAGTCGTGCTCGCCGAGCAGCCGCTCCGCGGCCTCGTTCATCAGGCCGATGTCCAGCGGCCAGTCGTGCCACAGCACGTACCCCCGCCGCAGCGGGTCGACGCCGCCCCGCTGGTCACCGACCCGGTAGGCGTACCGCCGCCAGATCGCCGAGAACCGGGCATTGAAGCCCGCGGGGGCCTCCTCGACCTTCCAGACCCGGACGTCGTGCGGCAGCCGCCCCGCGAGCCGCCGCAGCAGCTTCTCCCGGTGCTCGTCCCACACCCCCTGCGCCAGATCCACATGGGCGACCTGGCCGCGGGCGTGCACCCCCGCGTCGGTACGGCCCGCCACGGTCAGCTCGACCGGCTCGGGCAGCCGCATCACGGTCTGCAGCGCGCTCTCCAGCTCGCCCTGCACCGTGCGCCGCTCCCGCTGGCGGGCCCAGCCGGAGAAGTCCTTCCCGTCGTAGGACAGGTCCAGCCGGACCCGGACGAAGCCGGGCTCCACGTCGTCGCTCACACCCCACGTTCCTCTCCACGCCGGACGCCGAACGGGCCCGCCCCCAGAAACTGGGAGCGGGCCCGTCCGTGCAAGCCGTCGGACGGCTCAGGCGTCCTTGGACTCCTCGGCGGCCTCATCCTTGGCCTCGGCCTCGACGGCCTCGTCCTTCTTGAGGTCCGCGGCGGCCTGGTCACCGGCAGCGTCCTTGGCGGAACGCTTGGTGGCGGCCTCGGCCTCACCGACAGCGGTCTGCTGCACGGTCAGGGCCTCGACCAGCTCGATGACCGCCATCGGGGCGTTGTCGCCACGACGGTTGCCGATCTTGGTGATCCGGGTGTAGCCACCCGGCCGGTTCTCGTAGCGCGGGCCGATCTCCGTGAACAGGGTGTGGACGACACCCTTGTCGCGGACGGTCTGCAGCACCAGACGGCGGTTGTGAAGGTCACCCTTCTTCGCCTTGGTGATCAGACGCTCGGCCACCGGGCGCAGCCGGCGGGCCTTGGCCTCGGTGGTGGTGATGCGGCCGTGCTCGAACAGCGCGGTGGCGAGGTTCGCCAGCATGAGCCGCTCGTGCGCAGCGCTGCCGCCCAGACGGGCGCCCTTGGCGGGCTTCGGCATGGTGTTTCTCCTCGTTGTCTGCACCGGCCGTATCAGGTACCGGTGTCAGGGTCCGCACGGGCTGCTGCCCGCCGGAAGGTCTTGCATCGGGCCCGGCGAAGGGCCCGATCCACGCCCCGGCGGGGCCCTGACCTGCGGCTTTCACCGCGGGCCCGGTCCCCGCCGGAGAGGGATCAGTACTGCTCGGTCTCCACGAAACCGGCGTCCGCGTCGTCGTCGGCGCCGAAGGCGTCGGCGGCGGCGGTCGGGTCGAATCCGGGCGGGCTGTCCTTGAGGGCCAGGCCCATGCCGGCCAGCTTCGCCTTGACCTCGTCGATCGACTTCGCACCGAAGTTGCGGATGTCGAGCAGGTCGGCCTCGGAGCGGGCGACGAGCTCACCCACGGAGTGGATGCCCTCACGCTTGAGGCAGTTGTACGAGCGGACCGTGAGCTCGAGCTCCTCGATCGGCAGCGCCAGGTCGGCGGCGAGGGCGGCGTCCGTCGGGGACGGGCCCATGTCGATGCCCTCGGCGTCGATGTTGAGCTCGCGGGCCAGACCGAACAGCTCGACCAGGGTCTTACCGGCCGACGCCATGGCGTCGCGCGGACGCATCGCCTGCTTGGTCTCGACGTCGACGATCAGCTTGTCGAAGTCGGTGCGCTGCTCGACACGGGTCGCCTCGACCTTGTAGGTGACCTTGAGCACCGGGCTGTAGATGGAGTCGACCGGGATCCGGCCGATCTCCTGGCCCAGCTGCTTGTTCTGCACGGCGGAGACGTAGCCGCGACCGCGCTCGACGGTCAGCTCCATCTCCAGCTTGCCCTTGCCGTTCAGGGTGGCGAGCACCAGGTCGGGGTTGTGCACCTCGACGCCGGCCGGCGGGGCGATGTCCGCAGCGGTGACCAGGCCGGGACCCTGCTTGCGCAGGTACATCACGACCGGCTCGTCGTGCTCCGAGGAGACGACCAGCTGCTTGATGTTGAGGATGAGGTCGGTGACGTCCTCCTTGACGCCCGGCACGGTGGTGAACTCGTGCAGGACCCCGTCGATCCGGATGCTGGTGACAGCGGCGCCGGGGATCGAGGAGAGGAGCGTACGACGCAGGGAGTTGCCGAGGGTGTAGCCGAAGCCCGGCTCCAGCGGCTCGATCACGAACCGGGAGCGGTACTCGTCGACGACCTCTTCGGTCAGAGAGGGACGCTGAGCGATCAGCATGAAAATTGCCTCCAGTCTTCGGCACCCGCTATTTGATGCCGATGCCCCGGGCGGCAGCCCGGAGTCGATACTGCAAGGGTACGGGCGGCACGGCCCGAATGGGTCGTACCGCCCGTACCGCCCGGCCCTACTACTTGGAGTAGAGCCCGACGATCAGCTGCTCCTGCACCTGGGTGTCGATCACCTGGCGCTCGGGCAGCGCATGCACGAGGATGCGCTCCTCGGGTCAGACGCGGCGGCGCTTCGGCGGGCGGCATCCGTTGTGCGGAGTGGGGGTGACGTCCTGGATCGAACCCACCTCGAGGCCGGTGGCCTGGAGGGAGCGGATCGCGGTCTCACGGCCGGAGCCGGGACCCTTCACGAAGACGTCGACCTTGCGCATGCCGTGCTCCTGCGCGCGGCGGGCGGCCGACTCGGCGGCCATCTGCGCGGCGAAGGGGGTGGACTTGCGCGAGCCCTTGAAGCCGACGTGGCCGGCAGAGGCCCAAGAAATCACGTTCCCGGTCGGGTCGGTGATCGAAACGATCGTGTTGTTGAACGTGCTCTTGATGTGAGCGTGCCCGTGGGCGACGTTCTTCTTCTCCTTGCGGCGCACCTTCTTGGCGCCGGCCGTACGGCTCTTCGGAGGCATACTTGGTAACTCCCGTGGAGGTGGTCGGTCCTACAGCTCGGACCGCTGGGCAGCGTCCGGTGAGGACTACTTCTTGCCCGGCTTCTTCTTGCCGGCGATCGCGCGACGCGGGCCCTTGCGGGTGCGGGCGTTGGTGCTCGTGCGCTGACCGTGGACCGGCAGGCCACGGCGGTGACGAAGACCCTGGTAGCAGCCGATCTCGACCTTGCGGCGGATGTCGGCCTGAATCTCGCGACGGAGGTCACCCTCGGTCTTGAAGGTCTGGTCCACGTACTCGCGGATCTTGACCAGGTCCTCTTCGGCCAGGTCGCGAACGCGGGTGTCGGGGTTCACACCAGTGTTCTTCAGGGTCTCCTGAGCACGGGTGCGACCAATGCCGAAGACGTAGGTAAGGGCGACCTCCACGCGCTTTTCGCGCGGAAGATCAACGCCTTCGATGCGTGCCATTGATGTGGCTCCTGATGGCTATGCGGAGGTCTTCCGCAGCACCGCTCCCGGCCGCCGGAGCGCTCTCGGGCGCCCGACGAAAATCCCCGGGTCCCCGGCCTCCGACCGGGGGTGTCCTCCCCACTGCTGGGGAAGGGGTGACTGCGTATGTACGAATGTGCGTCGCGCGAAGAAACTGCGAGGTGCAGGTCGTGCGTCAGCCCTGGCGCTGCTTGTGGCGCAGGTTGTCGCAGATGACCATGACCCGGCCGTGGCGGCGGATCACCTTGCACTTGTCGCAGATCTTCTTGACGCTCGGCTTGACCTTCATGGGATGTGAGGTTCTCCGGGTCAGTGCCGGTCCCCCGCGGACGAGGGCCTCGGCAAGATCTACTTGTAGCGGTAGACGATCCGACCGCGCGTCAGGTCGTAGGGAGAGAGCTCCACGACGACCCGGTCATCCGGGAGGATACGGATGTAGTGCATCCGCATCTTGCCGCTGATGTGCGCGAGGACCTTGTGACCGTTCTGGAGCTCCACCTTGAACATGGCGTTCGGCAGGGACTCGATCACGGTGCCCTCGATCTCGATGGCACCTTGCTTCTTGGCCACGCTTCGCCCTTCGAATCGGCTACCTTGATCGGCCCTCGCTACGCATGCGGACACACGGATACACGAGAGCCGACGCGTCAGTCTACGCCAGGGCACTCGGAAAGACGAATCGAGGAAGGATGCCCCGTAGCGTAGATCATTAAGCCAGCGGGTCCGGCGCGGTGGTGACGCCGTACTCGGCGAGCTTCGCCTTTCCGCCGTCGACGGCGGTCAGGACCAGCGGGCCCTCCTCGGTCAGCGCGACCGAGTGCTCCCAGTGGCTGCTCCAGCTGCCGTCGTCGGTCTTGACGGTCCAGTCGTCCTCCAGGACGTGGGTCCGCGGCGTGCCGAGGCCGACCATCGGCTCGATCGCGATGCAGAAGCCCGGCACCAGCTTGGGGCCGCGGCCGCGGCGCCGCTCGACGTAGTTCAGCAGGTGCGGGTCCATGTGCATCTCGGAGCCGATGCCGTGGCCCCCGTAGTCCTCGATGATCCCGTACTTCCCGGTGGCCGGGCGGGGCTGCCGGCGGATGTAGGTCTCGATGGCCCGGGAGATGTCGACCAGCCGGTTGCCGTTCTTCACCGCGGCGATGCCGGCCCACATGGACTCCTCGGTCACCCGGGAGAGCTCGTGGAGCTCCGGGGCGTGTCCGGTGCCCACGAAGACGGTGAGGGCCGCGTCGCCGTGCCAGCCTTCGATGATGGCGCCGGCGTCGATCGAGAGCAGGTCACCGTCCTTCAGGACCGTGTCGGTGTCCGGGATGCCGTGCACCACGATGTCGTTCACCGAGGTGCAGATGGTGGCCGGGAAGCCGCCGTAGCCGAGGAAGTTCGACTTGGCGCCGTTCTCGGCGAGCACCTTGCGCGCGACGTCGTCCAGGTCCTTGGTGGTGGCGCCCGGCACGGCGGCCGCACGGCACGCGTCGTGGATCTTCGCCACGACCAGCCCCGCCGCCCGCATCTTGGCGATCTGCTCCGGGGTCTTGATCTCCACCATGGGTTCTCCTGCTGCCTCTCCGCGGTCACGCCGCCACTGTCGCGGAGGGGAATCGTCTCCGCTGGGTTCCTCGATGAATCGGTTGTCGTCCTTACGGTAACCGGCCAACCGAAAACGGCCGCGGTGTCCGGGGACACCACGGCCGTTCCGTGCTCTGTTCCGATCCGTGCAGGCCTCAGGCGGCGTTCTGCCGGAGCGCCTCCATGGCCCGCTGGGTCACCTCGGTCACCTTGCCGAGCGCCGAGATCGTCACCACCAGGCCCTGGGCCTTGTAGTAGTCGATGATCGGCTCGGTCTCGCGGTGGTAGACCTCGAGGCGCTTGCGGACCGTTTCCTCGGTGTCGTCCTCCCGCTGGTACAGCTCGCCGCCGCAGTGGTCGCAGACCCCTTCGGCCTTCGGCGCGCTGTAGGTCACGTGGAAGACGTGGCTGCTGTCGCTGCGGCAGATGCGGCGGCCCGCGATCCGCTTGACGACCTCGTCCTCCGGGACCTCGAGGTCGAGCACCGCGTCGAGGCGGATGCTCTTCTCGTCGAGGATCTCGTCCAGGACCTTGGCCTGGTTGAGGTTGCGGGGGAAGCCGTCCAGCAGGAAGCCGTCCGCCGCGTCCGGCTCCTCCAGGCGTGCCTTGGCCATCCCGATGGTGACCTCGTCCGGCACCAGCTGGCCGGCCTTCATGTACTCCTGCGCCTTCTTGCCGAGGGGCGTGCCCTGGCTGATGTTGGCGCGGAAGAGGTCTCCCGTGGAGATGTGCGGGATCGACAGATTCTTGGCGAGGTACGCGGCCTGCGTGCCCTTGCCCGCACCGGGCGGCCCGACGAGGACGATTCGCATCAGCGGAGGAACCCTTCGTAGTTACGCTGCTGAAGCTGGCTCTCGATCTGCTTCACGGTTTCCAGACCCACACCCACGATGATCAGGATGCTCGTCCCGCCGAACGGGAAGTTCTGGTTGGCACCGAAACCTGCCAACGCCGTCGTCGGCACAAGTGCGATCAAGCCCAGGTACAGCGACCCCGGCCAGGTGATCCGATTGAGCACGTAGCTCAGGTACTCAGCAGTAGGTCGACCAGCCCGGATGCCCGGGATGAAGCCACCATACTTCTTCATGTTGTCCGCGACTTCCTCGGGGTTGAACGAGATCGCCACGTAGAAGAACGCGAAGAAAACGATCAGGAGGAAGTACGTGACCATGTAATACGGGTGGTCGCCCTTGACCAGATGGGTGTTGATCCACGTCGCCCAGCCCGCCTTCGAGCCACTGAACTGCACCAGCAGGGCCGGGATGTAGAGCAGCGAGGAGGCGAAGATGACAGGAATCACACCTGCCTGGTTCACCTTGAGCGGGATGTACGTGGACGTGCCGCCGTAGGACCTGCGGCCGATCATGCGCTTCGCGTACTGCACCGGGATCCGGCGCTGGGCCTGCTCCACGAAGACGACCAGGCCCACCATCGCCAGACCGACCAGGATCACCACACCGAACTCGACCCAGCCGTCGGCGATCTTGCCCTGCTGCTTGATCGACCAGAGCGCGGACGGGAAGCCGGCCGCGATCGAGATGAACATCAGGATCGACATGCCGTTGCCGATGCCGCGGTCGGTGACGAGCTCACCGAGCCACATGATCAGGCAGGTGCCGGCGGTCATGGTGATGACCATCGTGATGGTCATGAAGATCGAACGGTCCGGGATGATCTGCGCCGCCCGGTCGCACTGCGGGAAGAGCGAGCCGCCCTGGGCCGTGGCCACCAGGCCGGTCCCCTGGAGCACCGCCAGCGCCACCGTCAGGTACCGGGTGTACTGCGTGATCTTGGCCTGGCCGGACGACCCCTCCTTCTTGAGGGCCTCCAGCCGTGGAATGACCACGGTCAGCAGCTGCAGGATGATGCTCGCCGTGATGTACGGCATGATCCCGAGCGCGAAGATCGTCAGCTGCAGCAGTGCGCCGCCGCTGAACATGTTGACCAGGCCGAAGAGGCCCTGGGTGCCCTCTGCCTGCTTCACACACGCATTGACGTCCGGGAAGCTGACTCCGGGCAGCGGGATGTGCGCCCCGAGCCGGAACAGCACGATGATGCCGAGTGTGAACAGCAGTTTTTTGCGCAGGTCGGGCGTCTTGAACGCTCGGGCGAACGCGGTGAGCACGGTGCCTCCTGCGACCCCCGCGTATCGGCGCGAGAGGTGACGGTCGTGAGAATCGACGAATACTGATCAGTCAAAAGCCGCACGGGCACAGTCCGCGCGGCCCGGGGCGAGCCCCGGTGTTTACAGCAATACTGCACGCCACCATACCGGCGCACGTGCCCCCCTTGGAACGACCAACCGGGGATGCCCCATTTGAGGGCATCCCCGGCCGGATGAGTCATCGGGCTCAGACGAGCTCGGTGACGGTGCCGCCAGCGGCGGTGATCTTCTCCTTGGCGGAGCCGGAGACGGCGTCGACCGTCACCTGCAGCGCCACGGTGATCTCGCCGGTGCCGAGCACCTTGACGAGCTGGTTCTTGCGAACCGCACCCTTGGCGACCAGATCGGCCACCGTGACCTCGCCACCCTGCGGGTAGAGCGCGGCCAGCTTGTCCAGGTTCACGACCTGGAACTCGGTGCGGAACGGGTTCTTGAAGCCCTTGAGCTTCGGGAGCCGCATGTGGAGGGGCATCTGCCCGCCCTCGAAGCGCTCCGGAACCTGGTAGCGGGCCTTGGTGCCCTTGGTGCCACGACCAGCGGTCTTACCCTTGGACGCCTCACCACGACCCACACGGGTCTTGGCGGTCTTGGCGCCCGGGGCGGGCCGGAGGTTGTGGACCTTCAGCGGGTTCTGCTCCGCCATGTCAGTCGACCTCCTCGACCGTCACGAGGTGCCGCACGGTGTTCGCCATGCCGCGGATCTCGGGGCGGTCCTCCTTGACAACCACGTCGTTCAGGCGCTTCAGCCCGAGCGAACGCAGCGTGTCGCGGTGGTTCTGCTTGCTGCCGATGTAGGACTTCGTCTGCGTGATCTTGAGGCGGGCCATGCTCACGCACCCGCCCCGGCACGCGCACGCAGCAGGGCTGCGGGAGCGACGTCCTCGAGGGGCAGGCCACGACGGGCGGCGATCTCCTCGGGGCGCTGCAGCCCACGGAGAGCCTCCACCGTGGCGTGCACGATGTTGATCGGGTTCGACGAGCCGAGCGACTTGCTGAGCACGTCGTGAATGCCCGCGCACTCCAGCACGGCGCGCACCGGGCCACCGGCGATCACACCGGTACCGGGGGAAGCCGGCTTGAGCAGGACGACGCCCGCAGCCTTCTCGCCCTGGATGGGGTGGGGGATGGTGCCCTGGATCCGGGGGACCTTGAAGAAGTGCTTCTTGGCCTCCTCCACACCCTTGGCGATGGCGGCCGGCACCTCCTTGGCCTTGCCGTATCCGACACCCACGGTGCCGTCACCGTCGCCCACCACGACCAGCGCGGTGAAGCTGAAGCGACGACCACCCTTCACAACCTTGGCGACGCGGTTGATCGCGACGACACGCTCGACGTAGGCGGTCTTCTCGGCGGCAGCGCCGCCGTCCCGCCGGTCCTTCCGGTCCCGCCGCTCGCCGCCACCGGCACCGCTCCCGCGGCGCTGGGGTCCAGCCATTGGAATTACCTCTCTCGTTTACGTCCGCTAGCTACGCAGCGACACTCGATCGCTGGCGCGACGGTCGGCTCAGAACTTGAGTCCGGCCTCGCGGGCGGCGTCAGCCAGAGCGGCAATCCGCCCTGCGTACTTGTTACCACCGCGGTCGAACACGACGGCCTCGATGCCGGCGGCCTTGGCACGCTCGGCGACCAGGGCGCCGACCTGCTGGGCCTGCGCGCTCTTGTCGGCCTCGCCACCGCGGATGGACGTGTCCAGGGTCGACGCCGAAGCGAGCGTGTGGCCCGCGATGTCGTCGATGACCTGGGCGACCATGTGGCGGTTGGACCGCGTCACGACCAGGCGGGGACGCTCCGACGTTCCGGAGATCCGCTTACGGACGCGGATGTGGCGACGCTTGAGAGCAGCACCCTTGTAGGCCTTGCCCTTGGCGATCTTCACACCGTATGCCATGGCTTACTTACCAGCCTTTCCGACCTTGCGGCGGATGACCTCGCCCGCGTACTTGACGCCCTTGGCCTTGTACGGGTCGGGCTTCCGCAGCTTGCGGATGTTGGCGGCGACCTCGCCGACCTTCTGCTTGTCGATGCCCTCGACGCTGAGCTTGGTCGGGGACTCGACCTTGAAGGTGATGCCTTCCGGCGCCTCGACGAGGATCGGGTGGCTGTAGCCCAGGGAGAACTCCAGGTTGGAGCCCTTCGCCTGGACGCGGTAACCGACACCGCTGATCTCGAGCGCCTTGCTGTACCCCGTGGTCACACCGGTGATCATGTTCGCCACCAGCGTGCGGGACAGGCCGTGGAGGGCCTTGTTCAGACGCTCGTCGTTCGGGCGGGTGACGTTGATCACGCCGTCCTCACCCTTGGCGACCTCGATGGGCGCGGCGACGGTGTGCGAGAGAGAACCCTTGGGGCCCTTCACTGCGACCGTACGGCCATCGATGGTGACGTCCACGCCGGCGGGAACCTGGATGGGCAGCTTGCCAATACGCGACATGAGCTTTTCCTCCGTTCCCGACTACCAGACGTAGGCGAGGACTTCCCCACCCACGCCCTTCTTGCTGGCCTGCTGTCCGGTCAGGAGACCGTGGGACGTGGAGATGATCGCCACGCCCAGGCCGCCGAGGACCTTCGGCAGATTGGTGGACTTTGCGTAGACCCGCAGGCCCGGCTTCGAAATCCGCTTGATGCCGGCGATCGAGCGCTCGCGGTTGGGGCCGAACTTCAGCTCGAGGACGAGGTTCTTGCCGACCTCGGCGTCCTCGACCTTCCAGCCGATGATGAAGCCCTCCTGCTGGAGGATCTCCGCGATGTGCGACTTGATCTTGCTGTGCGGCATCACGACGGAGTCGTGGTAAGCCGAGTTAGCGTTTCGCAGACGGGTCAACATGTCTGCGATCGGATCGGTCATGGTCATGATGGCCTTCGGCCTCTCTCGCCGGGGTTTCCTATGTGCGCCATCCCTCTCCCCGAACGATGTCGGGACGGGTGCGGCGCGGGGACCTACGGCGTAGTAAGACGGTCATGGGCGGCGGGCGCCCAACCCCTCTACTCTACGGGAGCGCAGAGGGGCTTTTTGTACGGGAGCCCGCCAACCATTTGCTTACCGAGAGCCCGGCATCACCCCAGAGGGGTGATTACCAGGAGCTCTTGGTCACGCCCGGCAGCTCGCCACGGTGAGCCATCTCACGAAGGCACACGCGGCAGAGGCCGAACTTGCGGTAGACGGAGTGCGGCCGGCCGCAGCGCTGGCAGCGGGTGTACGCGCGCACACCGAACTTCGGCTTGCGGGCGGCCTTAGCGATCAGAGCCTTCTTCGCCACGGTCAGTTCTCCTTGAACGGGAAGCCGAGGTGACGCAGCAGGGCACGGCCCTCGTCGTCGTTGGTCGCCGTGGTGACCACGGTGATGTCCATACCCCGGACCCGGTCGATCTTGTCCTGGTCGATCTCGTGGAACATGACCTGCTCCGTGAGACCGAAGGTGTAGTTGCCCCGGCCGTCGAACTGCTTCGGCGACAGACCGCGGAAGTCGCGGATGCGCGGCAGCGCGAGCGACAGCAGGCGGTCCAGGAACTCCCACATGCGGTCACCGCGGAGGGTGACGTGGGCACCGATCGGCTGGCCCTCACGCAGCTTGAACTGCGCGATGGACTTACGGGCCTTGGTGACGGACGGCTTCTGGCCGGTGATCGTGGTGAGGTCGCGGATGGCGCCCTCGATCAGCTTGGAGTCGCGGGCGGCGTCGCCCACACCCATGTTGACCACGATCTTGGTCAGACCAGGGATCTGCATGACGTTCTCGTAGGAGAACTCGTCCTTCAGCTTGCCCTGGATGTCGTCGCGGTAGCGCTGCTTGAGGCGCGGTGCGTTGGTGGTGGCAGTCATCAGATGTCCTCACCGGTCCGCTTGGCAACGCGGATCTTGTTGCCTTCGTCGTCGAAGCGGTATCCGACGCGGGTGACAACCTTGTTGCCGTCCTTCTCCACCACGAGCTGAACATTGCTCACGTGGATCGGGGCCTCGGTCGTCACGATGCCGCCGGTCTTGGAACCGCGAGCGGTCTGACCGGCCTTGGTGTGCTTCTTGACCCGGTTGACACCCTCGACCAGAACACGGTCGTCAGCGGGGAAGGCCTGAATGACCTTGCCCTGCTTGCCCTTGTCCTTACCGGTGATGACCTGGACCAGGTCGCCCTTCTTGATCTTCATCGGTTACAGCACCTCCGGCGCGAGCGAGATGATCTTCATGAACTTCTTCTCGCGCAGCTCACGGCCCACGGGGCCGAAGATACGGGTGCCGCGGGGGTCGCCATCGTTCTTGAGGATGACGGCCGCGTTCTCGTCGAAGCGGATGTACGAGCCGTCCGGACGGCGGCGCTCCTTGACGGTGCGAACGATGACCGCCTTGATGACGTCACCCTTCTTCACGTTGCCACCGGGGATCGCATCCTTCACGGTGGCGACGATGACGTCACCGATGCCCGCGTAGCGGCGACCGGAACCACCGAGAACACGGATGCAAAGGATCTCCTTCGCACCAGTGTTGTCGGCGACGCGCAGTCGCGACTCCTGCTGGATCACGTCTATCTCCTGATCGTCTGCCGGTTCCCGGCAGGGACTGGATCTCTCCAGTCCCTGCCGAGCCTGGCGGAACTGTCCAGAAGGCGAATGCCTTCAGGATGGATCTTGGAAATTCCCTTGCGGGAATTGCCTACTTGGCCTTCTCGAGGATCTCGACGACGCGCCAGCGCTTCGTCGCGGACAGCGGCCGGGTCTCCATGAGGAGGACGCGGTCGCCGACACCCGCGGCGTTCTGCTCGTCGTGCGCCTTGAGCTTGTTGGTACGGCGGATGACCTTGCCGTACAGCGCGTGCTTGACGCGGTCCTCGACGGCGACGACGACGGTCTTGTCCATCTTGTCGCTGACGACGAGACCCTCACGGGTCTTGCGGAAGCCGCGGTCGTTCGTCTCAGTCACATTCTTCTCGCTCATCAGGCGCTCTCCACCGTCTCGATGCCCAGCTCGCGCTCACGCATCAGGGTGTAGATCCGGGCGATGTCCTTGCGGACGGCCTTCAGCCGGCCGTGGTTCTCGAGCTGTCCGGTCGCCGCCTGGAAGCGGAGGTTGAACAGCTCCTCCTTGGCCTCGCGCAGCTTGGCAACGAGTTCCTCGTTGTTCAGCTCGCGCAGCTCGGTCGCCTTGGTACCGGCCGCCATCACGACTCACCTGCCTCGCGCCGGACGATCCGGCACTTCATCGGAAGCTTGTGGGCGGCGCGGGTCAGCGCCTCCTTAGCAACCTTCTCGTTCGGGTAGGACAGCTCGAACATCACCCGACCGGGCTTGACGTTCGCGATCCACCACTCCGGCGAACCCTTACCGGAACCCATGCGGGTCTCGGCAGGCTTCTTCGTGAGCGGCCGGTCCGGGTAGATGTTGATCCAGACCTTGCCGCCACGCTTGATGTGGCGGGTCATGGCGATACGGGCCGACTCGATCTGACGGTTCGTCACGTAGGCCGGGGTCACCGCCTGGATGCCGTACTCGCCGAACGCAAGCTCGGTGCCACCCTTGGCCATGCCGTTGCGCTTCGGGTGGTGCTGCTTGCGGTGCTTGACCCTACGGGGGATCAGCATGACGGTCAGGCCTCCGTTCCGGTGGACTCGGCCGGAGCGGCAGCGGCGGGAGCCTCGGCCTTGGGGGCCTCGGCAGCCGGAGCCGACTGCTGCTGCGGCTTGCGGCCGCGACCGCCACGCTCGCCACCACGGCCACCACGGGCCGGGCGGTCGTTGCCGCCACGGGCCGGGCGGTTGCCGGCGCGGGCAGCGGCGTTCTCGGCGCGGACCTCGGCGATGTTCTTGACGTCGCCCTTGTAGATCCAGACCTTCACGCCGATGCGGCCGAAGGTCGTCTTGGCCTCGAAGAAGCCGTAGTCGACGTTCGCGCGGAGCGTGTGCAGGGGCACACGGCCCTCGCGGTAGAACTCCGAGCGGGACATCTCGGCGCCGCCGAGACGGCCACCGCACTGGATCTTGATGCCCTTGGCGCCGGCCTTCATCGTCGACTGCATGCTCTTGCGCATGGCGCGACGGAAGGAGACGCGGGAGGACAGCTGCTCGGCCACGGCCTGGGCAACCAGCTGAGCGTCGGTCTCGGGGTTCTTGACCTCGAGGATGTTCAGCTGGACCTGCTTGCCGGTGAGCTTCTCCAGCTCGCCGCGGATGCGGTCGGCCTCCGCGCCGCGACGGCCGATGACGATGCCCGGCCGGGCGGTGTGGATGTCGACGCGGACGCGGTCGCGGGTGCGCTCGATCTCAACCTTCGAGATGCCGGCCCGCTCCATGCCCTTCGTCATCATCCGGCGGATGGCGACGTCTTCCTTGACGTAGTCCTTGTACAGCTTGTCGGCGTACCAACGGGACTTGAAGTCCGTGGTGATGCCGAGCCGGAACCCGTGCGGGTTAACCTTCTGGCCCATTACCGGGTTCCTTCCTTGCTGCTGACGACCACAGTGATGTGGCTGGTCCGCTTGCGGATCCGGTAGGCGCGGCCCTGGGCGCGCGGACGGAACCGCTTCAGGGTCGGGCCCTCGTCGACGTACGCCTCGGAGATGAAGAGGCTGTCGGCGTCGGTGTGGTCGTAGTTGTGCGCGGCATTGGCAATGGCGCTGTCCAGCACCTTGCCAACCGGCACGCTCGCGGCCTGCGGGGCGAAACGCAGGACCGCCTGGGCCTCCGTGGCGTCCATGCCACGGATGAGGTCCACCACGCGGCGGGCCTTCATGGGCGTGACGCGGATGTACCGCGCCTGGGCCCTGGCTTCCATGGTTGTCCCTTCGGTGTCAGTCATAGTCTTCGCACCCCGCCTTGTCAGCGACGCTTCGACTTGCGGTCGTCCTTGACGTGGCCGCGGAAGGTGCGGGTCGGCGCAAACTCGCCGAGCTTGTGGCCGACCATGGACTCGGTGACGAACACCGGAACATGGGTCTTGCCGTTGTGCACCGCGATCGTGTGGCCCAGCATCGCCGGGACGATCATCGAGCGACGGGACCAGGTCTTGATGACGTTCTTGGAACCGGCTTCGTTCTGGACATCCACCTTCTTGATCAGGTGGTCGTCGACGAAGGGCCCCTTCTTGAGACTGCGCGGCATCTGAACCCGCTCCTAGCGCTTCTTGTTCGTCTTGCGGCGGCGGACGATGTACTTGTTGCTGGCCTTCTTCGGCGAGCGAGTACGACCCTCCTTCTGACCCCAGGGCGAGACCGGGTGGCGACCACCGGAGGTCTTGCCCTCACCACCACCGTGCGGGTGGTCGACGGGGTTCATGGCGACACCGCGGACGGTCGGGCGAACGCCCTTCCAGCGCATACGGCCGGCCTTGCCCCAGTTGATGTTCGACTGCTCGGCGTTGCCGACCTCGCCAACAGTGGCGCGGCAGCGGATGTCGACCAGACGGACCTCGCCGGAGGGCATCCGCAGGTGGGCGTAGGTGCCCTCCTTCGCCAGCAGCTGGACGGAAGAGCCCGCGGAACGGGCGATCTTCGCGCCGCCGCCGGGGCGGAGCTCGATGGCGTGGATGACCGTACCCACCGGGATGTTGCGCAGCGGGAGGTTGTTGCCCGGCTTGATGTCGGCGCCCGCGCCGTTCTCAATCCGGTCGCCCTGGCCCAGCTTGGCCGGGGCGAGGATGTAGCGCTTCTCGCCGTCTGCGTAGTGCAGGAGCGCGATGCGCGCAGTGCGGTTCGGGTCGTACTCGATGTGCGCGACCTTGGCCGGCACGCCGTCCTTGTCGTGACGACGGAAGTCGATCACGCGGTAGGCGCGCTTGTGGCCACCGCCCTGGTGGCGAACGGTCACACGACCGGCGTTGTTACGGCCGCCCTTGCTGTGCAGCGGGCGGACCAGCGACTTCTCCGGCGTGGACCGCGTGATCTCGACGAAGTCGGCGACGCTGGAGCCACGACGGCCCGGGGTCGTCGGCTTGTACTTGCGGATTCCCATTTCTCAGTCCTCGGAAGATTCCGGACTTCTGGACGCTCCGGCCTCCGTTAGGAGACCGGGCCGCCGAAGATGTCGATGCGGTCGCCCTCGGCAAGGGTCACGATGGCGCGCTTGGTGTCCTTGCGCTTGCCGAAACCGGTGCGGGTGCGCTTGCGCTTGCCCTGCCGGTTGATCGTGTTCACCCCGGTGACCTTGACCGAGAAGACCGCCTCGACGGCCTGCTTGATCTGGGTCTTGTTGGCACGCGGGTCGACGAGGAACGTGTACTTGTTCTCGTCCAGCAGCGCGTAGCTCTTCTCGGACACCACCGGCTTGACCAGAATGTCACGGGGGTCCGTGAAGGTCTTGCTGGTGACGACCGCTGCAGTTGCCTCGCTCATCAGGCGTCGCTCCCTTCGAGCTCAGCCTCGGAGGCGACGGCCTTACCGGCCTTGGCCGGACCGGCCACAAAGGCCTCGAAGGCGGCCTGCGTGAAGACCACGTCATCGGAGACGAGCACGTCGTACGTGTTCAGCTGGCCCGGCTCCAGGATGTGCACCTGGGGCAGGTTGCGGGCGGACAGCCACGCGGCCTCGTCGGACCGGTCGGCGACCAGGAGCAGGTTCTTGCGCTCGCTGATCCTGCCGAACAGGGTCTTGGCGGCCTTGGTGGAGACCTCGCCCTCGACCACGCCGGCGACGACGTGGATGCGGTTGTGGCGCGCCCGGTCGGAGAGGGCACCGCGCAGGGCGGCGGCCTTCATCTTCTTCGGGGTCCGCTGCGAGTAGTCACGCGGCACGGGACCGTGCACGACGCCACCACCGGCGAACTGCGGGGCGCGGGTCGAGCCCTGACGGGCGCGGCCGGTGCCCTTCTGGCGGTACGGCTTCTTGCCGCCGCCGCGGACCTCGCCACGGGTCTTGGTCTTGTGCGTGCCCTGACGGGCCGCGGCCAGCTGTGCGACGACGACCTGGTGGATCAGCGGAACGCTGACCTGCACGTCGAAGATCTCCGTGGGGAGCTCGACGGTCCCGGCCTTGTCGCCAGCCGGCGAAAGGATGTCAATGGTGCTCATCGGTTACCTCAGGCCCCCTTGGCCGCGGTACGGACCAGGACGAGGCCGCCGTTCGGACCAGGAACCGCTCCCTTGATCAGGAGCAGGCCCTTCTCCGCGTCAACGGCGTGGACGGTCAGGTTCTGGGTGGTGACCCGCTCGTTGCCCATGCGGCCGGCCATGCGCAGGCCCTTGAACACGCGGCCCGGGGTGGCGCAGCCACCGATGGAGCCCGGCGAGCGGTGCTTGCGCTGGGTGCCGTGGCCGGCGCCGAGGCCGCCGAAGCCGTGGCGCTTCATGACACCGGCGGTGCCCTTGCCCTTGCTGGTGCCGGTCACGTCGACCTTCACACCGGACTCGAACACCTCGGCGGTGACCTCCTGGCCGAGCGTGTACTCGCTGGCGTCAGCGGTACGCAGCTCCACCAGGTGGCGGCGCGGGGTGACGTCCGCCTTGGCGAAGTGGCCCTTGAGGGGCTTGTTCACCTTGCGGGGGTCGATCTCGCCGAAGGCGATCTGGACGGCGTTGTAGCCGTCGGCGTCGTCGGTGCGGACCTGGGTCACGACGCAGGGACCGGCCTTGACGACGGTGACCGGGACGACACGGTTCTTCTCGTCCCACACCTGCGTCATGCCGAGCTTCTCGCCCAGGACGCCCTTGATCTGCTTAGCCATCTCGCGCGTCACCTCAGAGCTTGATCTCGATGTCGACGCCCGCCGGCAGGTCGAGACGCATGAGCGAGTCGACCGTCTTCGGCGTGGGGTCGAGGATGTCGATGAGGCGCTTGTGCGTGCGCATCTCGAAGTGCTCGCGCGAGTCCTTGTACTTGTGCGGCGACTTGATGACGCAGTACACGTTCTTCTCTGTGGGCAGCGGCACCGGGCCCGCGACCGACGCACCAGTGCGGGTCACCGTCTCGACGATCTTCTTCGCCGAGGAGTCGATGACCTCGTGGTCGTAGGCCTTGAGCCGGATGCGGATCTTCTGTCCCGCCATGGCTACTTCGTAGTCCTGTCTCTCGTAACGCTCTGGGACCCGGTGTGCTGTGCCTCGGGGGAGGCACCGTTCTTCTCCGACCCACGCGGTCGGGCGTGTCGCGATCCTTCTCAAGAAAATTCCGTACGGAATTCCCTGCGAAAGGGTGCGCGGCGCCGAACCGCGGCCGGGGGAGAACACCCACCGGGTGCCTGGCTGGGGCCCCGCTGACACTTCCCGGAAGATTCCCGTACTTCCACCTCTGATAAGAGATGACGAGTACTGCGGGACTCGCTTCCAGTCCTCCCGGCGGGAGGCGTGCAGCATCGGCACTCAACCGAGCAACCTGGACAGTGTGCCACACCTGGGACGCCCAAGGCCAATCGAGGCCCAACTGTCAAGGAGCCCCGCCCACCTGACGGTGGGCGGGGCTCCTCGGGTTGCTCTGTCGAGCTACCGGGTCAGACCGATGATCACTTGGTGATCTTGGTGACCTGGCCGGCGCCGACGGTCCGGCCACCCTCACGGATGGCGAACTTGAGGCCCTCCTCCATGGCGACCGGCTGGATCAGCTGGACGGACATGGTGGTGTTGTCGCCCGGCATGACCATCTCGGTGCCCTCGGGGAGGGTCACGACGCCGGTCACGTCCGTGGTACGGAAGTAGAACTGCGGGCGGTAGTTGTTGAAGAACGGGGTGTGACGGCCACCCTCGTCCTTCGACAGGATGTAGGCCTGGGCCTCGAACTCGGTGTGCGGCGTGACCGAACCCGGCTTGATGATGACCTGGCCGCGCTCGACGTCCTCACGCTTGATGCCACGGAGGAGCAGACCGACGTTCTCACCGGCCTGGCCCTCGTCGAGCAGCTTGCGGAACATCTCGATGCCGGTGACCGTGGTGGTGGTCTTCTCGGTCTTGATGCCGATGATGTCGACGGTCTCGTTGACCTTCAGGACACCACGCTCGATACGGCCGGTGACGACCGTACCGCGACCGGTGATGGTGAAGACGTCCTCGATCGGCATGAGGAACGGCTTGTCGACGTCACGCTCCGGAGTCGGAATGTTGTCGTCGACGGCCTTCATCAGGTTGAGGACGGACTCGCCCCACTCCTTGTCGCCCTCGAGCGCCTTGAGCGCCGAGACCTTGACGACCGGAACCTCGTCACCCGGGAACTCGTACTCCGAGAGGAGCTCACGGACCTCGAGCTCGACGAGCTCCAGGATCTCCTCGTCGTCCACCATGTCGGCCTTGTTCAGGGCGACGACGATGTACGGAACGCCGACCTGGCGGGCCAGGAGCACGTGCTCCTTGGTCTGCGGCATCGGGCCGTCGGTGGCGGCGACCACGAGGATGGCGCCGTCCATCTGCGCCGCACCGGTGATCATGTTCTTGATGTAGTCCGCGTGACCCGGGCAGTCAACGTGGGCGTAGTGACGCGAGTCGGTCTGGTACTCGACGTGCGCGATGGAGATCGTGATACCGCGCTGGCGCTCTTCCGGCGCCTTGTCGATCATGTCGAAGGCCGAGGCCTCGTTCAGGTCCGGGAACGCGTCGTGCAGCACCTTGGTGATCGCCGCGGTAAGAGTGGTCTTACCGTGGTCGATGTGACCGATGGTGCCGATGTTGACGTGCGGCTTAGTCCGCTCGAACTTCGCCTTCGCCACTGGGGTCCTCCTGTGGACTGGTGCTGTACTCCACCCGCTCTTTTTGCGGATGGGTTCAGGTGGTCTGACCGAACCGACCAGGACCCCTAGGGGACGCCCTTGGCCGTATTCGCTTGGGGGCCGGCGCCCGGGTCCCGCCGCAGACCGCTGTGCGGCCTGCGACGGAACGTCCGGGTGCCTTTGCTCCAGCCTAAACGCTGAGCAGCAGGTGCTACTCGCCCTTGGCCTTCGCGATGATCTCCTCGGCGACGTTCCGCGGAACCTCGGCGTAGGAGTCGAACTGCATGGAGTAGCTCGCGCGACCGGAGGTCTTGCTGCGCAGGTCTCCCACGTAGCCGAACATCTCCGACAGCGGCACCAGGCCGGTGACCAGCTTGGCGCCCGACCGCTCCTCCATGGACTGGATCTGTCCACGGCGGGAGTTGATGTCGCCGATCACGTCGCCCATGTAGTCCTCGGGCGTGGTGACCTCGACCTTCATCATCGGCTCGAGCAGGGCCGGGCTGGCCTTGCGGGCGGCCTCCTTGAAGGCCATCGAACCGGCGATCTTGAACGCCAGCTCCGAGGAGTCGACGTCGTGGAAGGCACCGTCGAGCAGCGTCACCTTCACGCCGGTCAGCGGGTAGCCGGCGAGTACACCGAACTCCATGGCCTCCTGGCAGCCCGCGTCCACGGACGGGATGTACTCCCGCGGGATACGGCCACCGGTGACCTTGTTCTCGAACTCGTAGCCTTCGCCCTCGAGCGGCGCGATCGCGATCTGCACCTTCGCGAACTGGCCGGAACCACCAGTCTGCTTCTTGTGCGTGTAGTCGACCTTGTCGACCGCCTTGCGCAGCGTCTCGCGGTACGCGACCTGCGGCTTACCGACGTTGGCCTCGACCCGGAACTCACGCTTCATACGGTCGACCAGCACGTCGAGGTGCAGCTCGCCCATACCCGCGATGATGGTCTGGCCGGTCTCCTCGTCGGTGTTGACCTGGAAGGACGGGTCCTCCTCGGCCAGCCGCTGGATCGCGACGCCCAGCTTCTCCTGGTCGCCCTTCGACTTGGGCTCGATGGCGACCTGGATGACCGGAGCCGGGAAGTCCATCGACTCCAGGATCACCGGGTTCGACGAGTCGCAGAGGGTCTCACCGGTGGTGGTCTGCTTCAGACCCATGACGGCGATGATGTCGCCGGCACCCACCGAGTCGATCTCCTCACGCTTGTTCGCGTGCATCCGGTAGATCTTGCCGATGCGCTCCTTCTTGCCCTTGACGGAGTTCTGCACCTGCGTGCCGGACTCCAGGCGGCCCGAGTACACCCGGACGAAGGTGAGCTTGCCCAGGTGGGGGTCGCTCGAGATCTTGAAGGCCAGCGCCGACAGCGGCTCGTCCTCGGACGGCTTGCGGGTGATGACCTCGTCGGGGTTGTTGACCGCGTGGCCCTCGATGGCCTCGACGTCGAGCGGCGAGGGGAGGTAGCGGACAACGGCGTCGAGCAGGGGCTGAACGCCCTTGTTCTTGAACGCGGTGCCACAGAACACGGGGGTGACGGTGGTGCCGCCGCCCTTGCCGGAGCTGATGGTGATGCGACGGATCGCCTCGTACAGCTGCTCCTCGGTGGGCTCCTGGCCCTCAAGGTACAGCTCCATCATCTCTTCGTCGTTCTCGGCGACGGCCTCGAGCAGCTTGCCGCGCCACTCGTCGGCCGCCTCGGCGTGGGTCTCCGGGATGTCGATCGTGTCGTACATCTCGCCCTTGGTCGCCTCGGCGGACCAGACGTAGGCCTTCATCGTCACCAGGTCGATGACGCCCTTGAAGTCCGCCTCCGCGCCGATCGGCAGCTGCATGACCAGCGGAACCGCGCCCAGGCGGTCCACGATCATGTCCACGCAGCGGTGGAACTCGGCACCGGTACGGTCCAGCTTGTTGACGAAGCAGATGCGCGGAACGCCGTAGCGGTCCGCCTGACGCCACACGGTCTCGGACTGCGGCTCGACACCGGCAACACCGTCGAACACCGTCACGGCACCGTCGAGCACGCGCAGACAGCGCTCCACCTCAACGGTGAAGTCGACGTGCCCGGGGGTGTCGATGATGTTGATCGTGTGGTCGACGTTCGCCAGCGGCCAGTGGCAGGTGGTGGCAGCGGACGTGATCGTGATGCCACGCTCCTGCTCCTGCTCCATCCAGTCCATCGTGGCAGCGCCGTCGTGGACCTCACCGATCTTGTAGCTCACACCGGTGTAGAACAGGATCCGCTCGGTGGTGGTCGTCTTGCCCGCGTCGATGTGGGCCATGATCCCGATGTTGCGGACCTTGGCCAGGTCAAGCGAAGTGGTGGCCATATGGCTCAGTCTTCTCTCGGTCTCGATGGGGGTAGCGACTACCAGCGGTAGTGCGCGAAGGCCTTGTTGGACTCGGCCATCTTGTGGGTGTCCTCGCGACGCTTGACGGAGGCGCCGAGACCGTTGCTGGCGTCCAGCAGCTCGTTCATCAGGCGCTCGGTCATGGTCTTCTCGCGACGGGCGCGCGAGTAGCCCACGAGCCAGCGGAGGGCGAGGGTGGAGGCGCGGCCGGGCTTGACCTCGACCGGCACCTGGTAGGTGGCGCCACCGACACGGCGGGACTTGACCTCGAGCGTCGGCTTGATGTTCTCGAGCGCGCGCTTGAGCGTGATGACCGGGTCGTTGCCGGTCTTCTCGCGCAGGCCCTCCATGGCGCCGTACACGATGCGCTCAGCGGTGGAACGCTTGCCGTTCAGCAGCACCTTGTTGATGAGCGAGGTGACAAGAGGAGAGCCGTAGACCGGGTCGATGATGACCGGGCGCTTCGGGGCGGGGCCCTTACGAGGCATTCTTACTTCTCCTTCTTGGCGCCGTAGCGGCTGCGGGCCTGCTTGCGGTTCTTGACACCCTGGGTGTCGAGCGAACCGCGGATGATCTTGTAGCGAACACCCGGCAGGTCCTTCACACGACCGCCACGCACGAGCACGATGGAGTGCTCCTGCAGGTTGTGTCCCTCACCCGGGATGTAAGCGGTGACCTCGATCCCGCTGGTCAGACGCACACGCGCGACCTTACGCAGGGCCGAGTTCGGCTTCTTCGGGGTGGTGGTGAACACGCGCGTGCAGACGCCGCGGCGCTGAGGGGATCCCTCGAGTGCGGGCGTCTTGTTCTTCTCGACCTTGTCCTGCCGGCCCTTCCGGACCAGCTGCTGGATCGTAGGCACCGTTTCTCCGGTTTCTGTGTGCCGACTCGTGAAGCTAACCTGGGACCTCCCCCGACCCACGCGGTCGGGTGTGTCGCCGACCTCATACGTTTCCCGTGAACGGGAAGTGCATATGTGGTCGGTGCATCGGCCTCGGCATCCTGTGCGGCGGACACCCCGGCCGGGGGCCGGGTGCGTGCACGCACAAGAACCCGGGCACACCCCAGGCACAAGGTCTGAGCGTACCTATCGCATCGACTCCGGTCAAAACAAATGCCCACGCCGGGCGGCCCGAGGGGCTGTCCGACACATAGCGCCGTCGCCCGTAGGGCGGCCCCGCGGCGTCTGGTGCGTGCGATCGCAAGGCGGAGGGAGGAGAGCGCAGCGGGCTGCGCCGACGACCGACAACGTAGCGAGCGTGCGTGCCAGACGCCGCGGGGCAGGCGGGATGTGTCAGACAGGCCCTCGGGGCTGCCCGGCGTAGGCATTGCGACGGGGCCTGCCCGGCGTGGGCTCCGCGACCGGCGTGGGCTCCGGGACGTTCGCGGGTCAGCCCCGGGTCGCGGGGCGCCCCGCGAACAGGGCGGCCCCCGCGAGCGCCAGGTACGTCCCGCCGGTGACGTACTTCTGGCTCCGGCGGAACCGCTCGTGCCGGGCCAGCCAGCGGGCGACCCCCGAGGAGGCCAGCGCGTAGCACAGGTCGAGCCCCAGGGCGACGAGGAAGAAGACCAGCCCCAGGACGAGGGACTGGGTCAGCACCGAGCCCCGCTCCGGCGCCACGTACTGCGGCAGCAGCGCCAGGAAGAAGAGGGCGACCTTGGGGTTGAGGATGTTGACCAGGGCCCCGCGCCGCAGCAGCCGCAGCGCGGTGGCGCCGGCCGCGGCGTCGCCGGGCAGGCCCTCGTCCACGGGGGCGCGCAGCGCCCGCACCGCCAGGTAGAGCAGATAGGCCACCCCGGCGTACTTCAGCAGGTCGAAGGCGAGCGCCGAGGCGGCGATCAGGGCGGAGAGCCCCACCACCGTGCCCAGGACGTGCACCAGCGTGCCGAGCTCCACGCCCAGCGCCGCGGCGAAGGCGGCGCGCCGGCCCTGGACGACGCCCTGGCTCAGGATGAACAGCATGTTGGGCCCCGGTACGGCGATCAGAGCCAGGGCGGTGACGAAGAACAGCGCCAGCGTGGACGCCTCGGGCAGGGTCGGTTCCACCGGGTTCCCCCTTCGGTGCGGATGCGGATCACCGGTGCGGCCGGCGGTGCGGGCGGCACCGGGGCCGCCCCGCGGGAGGGCGGGTCGTACCGGGGCCGGGACGGCGGGGCCCACCGGTGCCGCGGTGGCGGCTCATACGGGTGCCGGCGCCTCAGCGGCGGCTCATACGGGTGCCGGTGCCGCAGCGGCGGCTCGTACCGGTGCCGGCGCCGCGGTGGCGGCTCATACCGGTGCCACCGCCGCGGCGCGGAACGCCCGGACCAGCTCGGCCAGCTCCGCCAGCCCGGCGTCGACCCGCTCCAGCAGGGCCCCCGGGGCCTCGGCCCGGCCCAGCTCCGGCCGTTCGGCGACGATCTGGGTGGGTGCGGCCCAGCCGCCGAGCGAGCGCACCACCGAGCGGAGGTGGTCGCAGGCGGTGGCGCCGTTGTGCAGGCTGACCGCGGTGGCGGCGAGCAGCACCGGCTTGCCGGCCAGCGCGCCGGACGGCAGGTGGTCCAGGGTGTTCTTCAGCGCCCCGGAGAGGGAGCCGTGCTGCACGGGGGTGGTGAGGACGACGGCGTCGGCCTCCGTCACCTCGCTCAGCAGCAGGCCGACCCGCGGGTCCTCGTACAGCTCACCGGAGGCGTAGCGCTCGGGGGCCAGGACGGCGAGGGTGAGCAGGGAGCGGTCCAGCTCCCGGGGGTCGAAGCCGGCCTGCCCGGCCCGCTCCCGCACGAGGGCGGTCAGGCGGTGGCAGCCGGAGGTCACGGCGGCGGTGCCGGAGACCAGGCACAGTCTCATCGGGTGCTCCGTGCGGTCCAGGCCTCGCGGAGGCGTCCGAGGTGGGTCAGCGAGTCGAGCACCGCGTCGTCGTCGACGCCGAAGTCGATCAGGCAGGCGACCTCGTCCACGCCCGCCGCCTCGATCCGCTCCAGCAGCGGTATCAGGTCCTCGACGGTGCCGAAGAGGCCGCCGGTGTCGAAGTACTTGCCGAAGGAGTGCTCGACGAGGAAGTCCAGGTCCTCCGGGTCGAGGTCGTCCGGTTCGACGCCGGGCAGGATGTCGCCGGCGGCCTTCATGATCAGCCCGAGGGAGCTGCGGATGTAGGCGCTGAACGGTTCGCGCACCCGCTCCCGGACCGCATCGCGGTCGGTGCCGACGAAGGTGTGGAGCATCAGGGCGACCTTGCCGGCCGCCGGGTTCTCCGGAGCGGTGGCGGGGAGCGCCGCCCGGTATTCGGCGATCTTCTTCTCCAGCTCGGCGAGCTCCTGGCCGAGCAGATGGGTCAGGACGCCGTAGCCCTGGGCTCCGGCGTGCCGGAAGGTGTCGGCGCTGCCCGCGCTGGTGAGCCAGACCGGCAGGTGGGGCCGGACCGGGGCGGGGAAGGAGCGGACGGTCGCCTCCTTGCCCTCCCCGTCGGTCAGCCGGACGCTCTCGCCGCGCCAGAGGCCGCGCACGGTCTCGATGGTCTCGGTGAGGATCTGCTTGCGGCCGGCGTAGTTCTCCGGGCGGAGCGCGAAGTCCTCGGCGTGCCAGCCGGAGGCGAAGGCGAGGCCGGCCCGGCCGCGGGAGAGGTTGTCGACGACCGCCCACTCCTCGGCGATGCGCACCGGGTGGTGCAGCGGTCCGACGACGCTGCCGGCGCGGACGTCGACCCGTTCGGTGACGGCGGCGACGGCGGCGCCGGTCACCGCGGGGTTGGGGTACGGCCCGCCGAACTCGTGGAAGTGGCGTTCCGGCGTCCAGACGGCGCTGAATCCGTGCCGGTCGGCGAAGCGTGCGCCGTCGAGCAGCAGTCGGTAGCCGTCGTCACCGGAGCGCTGTCCGGCGGCGAAGTAGAAGAGGCTGAACTCCACGGGAAGCCCTCTCTGAATGGCGGGTGTCGCGTGCGGGTGGTGGGTGCGCCGGTCAGCTCCTGCCGCTCCGGGCCGGCGCGGCACCGGCCGCGGACTCGGCCGGACCGGGTGCGTCCGGCGTCGCGCCGCGGACGGCGAGCGTGACCGCGGCCCCGAGGAGCATGAGGGCGACGGGCAGCAGGTAGGTGAGGCGGATGGCGGTGGTGGTGTCCTGCCGGGCGAGCTGGACCTGGAGGAGCGCGCCGACGGCGGCGGAGCCGAGCAGACTGCCGCACAGCCGGGTGGTGTTGAACAGTCCGGAGGCGGCGCCGGCCATGGCGGGGTCGATGTCCCGGAAGGCGACGACCGCCGCCGGGGCGAAGGCCACCCCCATGCCGACGCCGACGCAGAGCAGCCCGGGGAGCAGCGCGGCCTGTCCGGAGTCGGCGCGGATCAGGGCGGCCAGCAGGGCGATGCCGCCGGCGAAGAAGAGCAGCCCGGTGACCATGACGTACTTGCCGCCGAAGCGGTCGGTGAGCCGGCCCGAGTAGGGGGCGATGAAGACCGAGACCAGGGGGGCGACGGCGACCAGCAGTCCGGCGCGGAAGGCGGAGAGGTGCTGGACCTCCTGGAGGTACATCGGGGTGAGCAGCATCATGCCGCCCAGGCCGCACGGCAGGACGCCGACCACGGTGGCCATCACGGTGAAGTTCCGGTTGCGCAGCACGGCGAACGGGACGAGCGGTTCGCGCTCCTGGCGCCGCCGCTCGACGAACGCGAACAGGGCGAGCACCAGCAGTCCGGCGGCGATCAGCACGGGCACGGTGACCGGGCCCCAGACCGTGCCCCAGTTCTTGGACTCGCCCTCCAGCAGCGCGTAGACCAGGAGGAACATCGCGACGGTGAGCAGCGCGGCGCCGGCCATGTCGAGCCGGGGCCGCTTGTCGCCCGTCACCCGGGCCACGCAGAGCAGCATCAGGACGGCGCCGACGGCCCCGATGGGGAGGTTGATCCAGAAGATCCAGCGCCAGCCGAGCGAGGCCACCAGGAAGCCGCCGAAGGTGGGGCCGGCCGCGGCGACGATGCCGGCGAACGAGCCCCAGACGCCGAGCGCGGCGCCGCGGCGCTCCACGGGGAACATCTGATTGATGATCACCATGGCCTGCGGGGTGAGCAGGGCTCCGCCGATGCCCTGGAGGACCCGGGCGGCGATGGCCTCGCCGGGGGTCTCCGCGAGGCCGCAGACGGCGGAGGCCAGGGTGAAGATCAGCAGCCCGGTGAGGAAGACCTTGCGGGCCCCGTAGAGATCGCCGAGGCGTCCGCCGGTGACGAGCAGGACGGCGAAGGAGAGCAGATAGGCGTTGATCACCCACAGCACCTGGGTGAGGTTCGCGTCCAGGCCACTGGTGATCTCCGGGACGGCGACGTTCACGGCGGTGGTGTCGAGCAGGACGACGGACTGTGCCCAGCAGATCGCGAACAGCGCCCACCACGGCGACCGCATCCGGGTGCGGAGGGTACTCATGAGGTCTCCTAGGAGTTCACGGCGCCGATGAGGCTGAGCGGACGCATGTCCGTCCAGGTCTCCTCGATGTGGTCCAGGACCGTCTGCCGGGCCTCGGGCCCGAAGCGGGTGTGCCAGCCGGCCGGCACCTCGAGGTGGCCGGGCCACAGGGCGTACTGGCCCTCGTCGTTGACCACCGCGAGGTAGCGGGCCTCGGTGTCCTCGAACGGGTTGGTCGGCATGGTGCTCTCTCCTCGGTTCAGGGGTCAGGAACGGCCGGACAGCGCGGCGGCCAGCACGGGGCCGATCACCGCGAGCGCCTCCGGCCCCGCCATGGCGCCGTGGACGCACCGAACGGGATGCTCCTCGATCCGGCCGGTGATGTGCGGGACCCACGCCCGGGCGGCGGTGTCGCCGGTGTCCCCGGTGCTTTCGGCGCTCCCGGTGGCGGTGAAGAAGAGGACGTCGCCGTCGTAGCGGCGCGGGGTGAAGGCGGTGGCGAGCCGGACGTTGTCGGCGAAGGCGGCCACCATCGCCGCCAGCCGGGTCTCGCCGAGGGCGGCGAGCGGGCTGTGGCCGTCCGCCAGCAGCTCCAGTACGGCGGCGGGTTCGAGCCCGGCGGGGCCCTCGGGGACGGGGTGGCCCAGGGATTCGAGCAGTTGGGCCATCACCTCCTCCTGGCCGGACGGGCCCGCGGCGGCGGTGCCGGGGCGGCTGTCCAGCAGGGCCAGCAGGGCCACCTCCTCGCCCTGCTCGCGCAGGAGGACCGCGATCTCGTGGGCCAGCGTGCCGCCGAAGGACCAGCCGAGCAGGTGGTACGGGCCGTGCGGCTGGATCTCCCGGATCCTGGCCAGGTATCCGGCGGCCAGCTCCCCAACGGCCTCCGCGGGCGCGGCGTCCTCGGGCGCGGCGTCCTCGGGCGCGGCGTCCGGGGACAGCAGCCGCGGCGACTGGAGCCCGTACACCGGCCGTTCCGGGTCCAGATGGCGCAGCAGGCCGGAGTAGACCCAGGCGATGCCGGCGGCCGGGTGGACGCAGAAGAGGGGCGGCAGGTCACCCTGGGGGCGCAGCGGCAGGACGGTGTCGAAGTCGTCGCCCCGGGCGTCCGGGCCGTCCCCGAGCCGGGCCGCGAGGGCGGCGACGGTGGGTGCCTCGAACAGGGTGCGGATGCCGGGCGTGACGCCGAGCACCGCGCCGATCCGGCCGGTGAGCCGGGTGGCGAGCAGAGAGTGGCCGCCGAGGTCGAAGAAGTTGTCGTCGATGCCGACCCGGGGCACTCCGAGGATCTCGGCGAAGAGTCCGGCCAGGATCTCCTCGTGGACACTGCGCGGGCCGCGTCCGGAGACGGCCGCCTCCGGCTGCGGCTCCGGGAGGGCCTTGCGGTCGAGCTTGCCGCTGGGGGTGAGCGGCAGCGCGTCCAGGACGACGACGGCCGCGGGCACCATGTACGCGGGGAGTTCGGCGGCGAGGGCGGCGCGCACCTCGGCCGGGTCGGCGGCTGAGCCCGGGGCGGGCACCACATAGCCGATGAGCTGCTTCGGCCCGTCGTCGCCCGTGCGGGCGACGGCCACCGCGGTGTCCACGGCGGGGTGCCGGGCGAGGGCCTGTTCGATCTCGCCGAGCTCGATGCGGAAGCCGCGGATCTTGACCTGGTGGTCCACTCGTCCGAGGAACTCCAGCTCCCCCGCGTCGTTCCACCGGACCAGGTCCCCGGTGCGGTACATCCGCGAACCGGCCGGACCGTAGGGGCAGGGCACGAACCGCTCCGCCGTCAGCCCCGCACGCCGCCAGTAGCCGCGCGCCACCCCGTCACCCGCGATGTACAGCTCCCCCGCCACGCCCACCGGAACCGGCGACAGGCCGGCGTCCAGCACGTACACCCGGGCGTTGCGGATGGGCCGGCCGATCGGCGGGGTGCCGCCGCCGGGGGCGAGGGGGTCGCTCATGGTGGTGACGACGGTGGCCTCGGTGGGCCCGTACACCTGCATGACGCGACGCCCGGGGGCCCAGCGTTCGACGAGTTCGGCGGAGAGCGCCTCGCCGCCGACGACGAAGCCGCGCAGGTCGGGCAGGTCGCCCTCGGGGAGCGAGGCGAGCATCGGGGCCACCAGGTCGGTGTGGGTGACCCGGTGGTCGCGCAGCAGGTCCCGCAGGTCCTCGCCGAACACCTGCCGTTCGGGCGCGGGCACGACCAGGGCCGCACCGGAGGTGAGGGTGAGGGCGATGTCGGCCAGCGAGACATCGAAGCTGATGGAGACCAGCAGCAGGAAGCGGCTCGTCGGGTCCAGCCCCAGCCGGTCGATGTGCTCCCCCGCCACGCCCGCGATGCCGCGGTGGGTGACGACGACGCCCTTGGGACGGCCGGTGGATCCGGAGGTGTAGATGACGTACGCCGGGTGGGCCCGGGTGAGCGGGGCGCGCCGGTCGGCGTCGGTGGGGTCGTGGTCGGGCAGGGCGTGCAGCAGGGCGGCGGTGGCGGGGTCGTCGAGGACGACCGCGGGGACGCCGGCGGGCACGGCGCCGGCCGCCCGCGCGGTGGTCAGCGCGAGCACCGGGGAGCCGTCGTCGAACATCTGCCGCACCCGGTCGGCCGGGTAGTCCGGGTCGACGGGCAGATAGGCGGCGCCCGCCTTCACGGTGGCCAGCAGCGCGACGATCACGTCCACGGAGCGGTGCGCGGTGAGCGCGACGAAGTCCTCGGGGCCGACGCCGAGCCCGATGAGGTGGTGGGCGAGCCGGTTGGCCCGCTTGTTGAGCTCCCGGTAGGAGACCGCCGTGTCCCGGAAGAGCACGGCGTCGGCGTCGGGGGTGCGCCGCACCCGGTCCTCGAACAGCTGCGGCAGGGTGTCCCCGGCGACCGGGTGCGCGGTGGCGTTCCAGGTCTCCAGCAGCCGGGTCCGCTCCGCCTCCGGCAGGACGGCGATGGCGCCCAGCCGCTGCCCGGGGTCGTCGGCGACGCTCTCCAGGACGCGCAGCAGGCAGCCGGCGATCCGGTGGGCGGTCGCCTCGTCGAAGAGGTCCGCGCTGTACTCGACGACTCCGGTGATGCCGTCGGGGGTGCCGTCCGGGGTGCGCCGCTCGGTGAGGTCGACGGCGAGGTCGAAGCGGGCGGTGCCCAGGTGCGGCACGGTGACCTCGGACTCCAGCCCGGGCAGGTCGAGTTCGGGCCGCAGGCTGTCCTGGAAGGCGAGGAGCACCTGGAAGAGCGGGTGCCGGGCGAGCGAGCGCGCCGGGTTGAGCGCCTCGACGAGCCGCTCGAACGGCAGGTCGGGGTGGGCGTAGGCGGCGAGCCCGCGGTCCCGCACCCGGGTCAGCAGCTCGGCGAAGGTCGGATCGCCGGAGGTGTCGGTGCGCAGCACCAGGGTGTTGGCGAAGAAACCGACCAGCCCGTCCAGGGCCTCGTCGGTGCGGGCACCGACGGGGCTGCCGAGGGGGATGTCCTCCCCGGCGCCGAGCCGGGTGAGCAGGGTGGCCAGGGCCGCCCGGAGCGCCATGAAGACGGTGGCGCCGCGGGTCCGGGCCATGGCGTGCAGTCTGCGGTGCAGCTCCGGCGGCACGGTCAGCGGCACGGTGCCGCCCCGGTAGCCGGCCAGCGCCGGGCGCGGCCGGTCGGTGGGCAGGTCCAGCTGGTCGGGGAGGCCGGCCAGTTCGGTGCGCCAGAAGGCGAGCTGTTCGCTCATCCTGCTGTCCGGGTCCGTCTCGTCGCCGAGGTGCCGCCGCTGCCAGAGGGCGTAGTCGGCGTACGGGACGGGCAGCGGCTGCCAGTCGGGGGCGCGGCCGGCCAGCCGCGCCGCGTAGGCGCGGGAGAGGTCACGGGTGAGCGGGGTGGTGGAGGGGCCGTCGCCCGCGATGTGGTGCAGGACGAGCAGCAGAACGTGCTCCTGCTCCCCGGTGGCGAGCAGGTGGACCCGCAGCGGGGTCTCCCGGGTGAGGTCGAAGCCCTGGTGGGCCAGTTCGCGGACGGTGGTGTCCAGCTCCCCGGGCGCGACGCGCCGGGTCAGCACCCGCGGCCGGCTCGCGTCGGGGCCGAGGACGTGCTGCCGGGGCTCGCCGTCCGTCTCGGGGAAGACGGTGCGCAGGGCCTCCTGGCGGCGGACCACATCGGCCAGGGCCTCGCCGAGCGCCGCCGTGTCCAAGGGGCCGCGCAGCCGGATGACCAGCGGAATGTTGTAGAGCGAGCCGTCGTCCTCGAAGCGGTTCAGGAACCACAGCCGCTGCTGCTGGAAGGAGAGCGGCAGGCGCTCGGGGCGCGGGCCGGCGGGGCGCAGGCCGGCGCCGGCCGCGGCGGCGCCGCCGAGCCGCCGGGCGAGGGCGGCGACGGTGGGCGACTCGAAGAGGTGACGGATCTTCAGCTCGCCGCCGTGCAGCGACCGGATCCGGCTGATCAGCCGGATGGCGAGCAGCGAGTGGCCGCCGAGCGCGAAGAAGTCGTCGTCGGTGCCGACCGCGGGCACGCCGAGCACCTCGGCGAACAGCTCGCAGAGCAGCTCCTCCTGCGGGGTGCGCGCGGCCTTCCGCTCGCCGGACTCCGTGGCCGCGGGGGCCGGGAGAGCCTTCCGGTCGAGCTTGCCGTTGGGGGTGAGCGGGAACGCCTCCAGCACCAGGACGGCGCCGGGCACCATGAACCGCGGCAGCCGCTCGCCGACCGCGGTGCGCAGCGCCTCCGGTTCCGGCGCTTTCCCGGGTTCGGGGACGACATAGCCGGTCAGCCGCTGGTCGCCGGGGGTGTCCTCGCGGACGACGACCACGGCGCGGGCGATCCCGGGGAGGTCGGTGAGGGCCTGTTCGATCTCGCCGAGCTCGATGCGGAAGCCGCGGATCTTGACCTGGTGGTCCACCCGGCCCAGGAACTCCAGCTCCCCGGCCTCGCTCCACCGGACCAGGTCCCCGGTGCGGTACATCCGCGAACCGGCCGGACCGAACGGGCACGGCACGAACCGCTCCGCCGTCAGCCCCGCACGCCGCCAGTAACCACGCGCCACCCCGTCACCCGCGATGTACAGCTCCCCCGCAACCCCCGCCGGAACCGGCGACAGGCCGGCGTCCAGCACGTACACCTGTGTGTTCCGGATGGGGCGGCCGATGGTCGGTGCCGCCTCCCCGACCGGGGAGGAGGTGGACCAGATCGCGGTCTCGGTGGGCCCGTACATATTGGTCACCGAGCGGCAGGCAGCGGCGAGTTCCGTGGCCAGAGCGGGCGGCAGCGCCTCGCCGCCGACCAGCGCGGTCAGCCCGCGCAGCGCGTCCGGCCGGGCGGCCAGCAGCTCCTGCCAGAGGGAGGGCGTGGCCTGGAGGTGGGTGGCGCCGGTCTCCGCCACGAGGGCGGCGAGCGCGGCGGGGTCCCGGACGGTCTCCTCGTCGGGGAGGACCACCGCGGCGCCGCTGCGCAGCGGCAGGTACATCTCCAGGGCGGCGATGTCGAAGGCGATCGTGGTGACGGCGGCGAGCCGGTCGTCGGAGCCCATGCGGAACAGGTCGTCCATGCCCGCGAGGAAGTTGTCCAGCGCGGCCCGGGGGACGACGACGCCCTTCGGCCGCCCGGTGGAGCCCGAGGTGTAGATGACGTACGCGGGGGCGCCCGGGAGCACCGGCCGGGCCGCCGGGGCGGCCGCCGGGTACTGCCGCAGGGCGTCCGCGGTCTCCGGCGCGTCGAGGTGGAGCCGGGGCGCGTCCGCGGGGAGCGCGCCGTCCGTGCCGGTGGTGGTGAGGACGAGAGCGGGGCGGGCGTCGTCGAGCATGTGGGCGACGCGGTCGGCCGGGTAGCCGGGGTCGAGCGGGAGATAGGCGGCGCCGGTGCGCAGCACGGCCAGCAGGGCGACGACCAGGTCCGGGATGCGGGGCAGGGCGAGGGCGACGAAGCTGCCCTCGCCGATGCCCCGGTCGAGCAGCAGCCGGGCGAGCCGGCCGGCCCGCTCGTGCAGTTCGGCGTGGGTGAGGGTCCGTGCCGCGGTGACGACCGCGGGGGCCTCGGGGGTGCGGGCCGCGACCGCCTCCAGCTGTGCGGTCAGCCCCTCCCGCGGCGTGGTCCGGCGGGTGTCGTTCCAGGTCTCCAGCAGCCGGTGCCGCTCGTCGGGGGTGAGCACCCCGAGCGCGCCCAGCCGGCGGCCGGGGTCGGCGGCGGCGTCGGTGAGCAGCAGCGTCAGCCGCTGCAGCAGGAGTTCGACGGTGCCGCGGTCGAAGAGGTCGGTGCTGTACTCCACCATGCCGCCGATCCCGGCGGGCTTGCCGTCCTCGCCGGTCAGCTCCTCGACGTAGAACGACAGGTCGCACTTGGCCACCGCCAGCGCGAACGGCACCGGCTCGACACGCACCCCGGGCAGCTCCGGGCGCGGGTGCGGGAAGCTCTGCAGCGCGAGCAGCACCTGGAAGAGCGGGTGACGGCTCATGGAGCGGGCCGGGTTCACCGCCTCCACCAGCCGTTCGAACGGCACGTGCTGATGGGTGTAGGCGGCCAGGCCGGTCTCCCGCACCCGGGCGAGCAGTTCGGTGAAGGCGGGGTCGCCGGAGGTGTCGGTGCGCAGCACCAGGTTGTTGATGAACAGGCCGACCATGGGCTCGGTCGCCTCGTCGGTCCGGCCCGCGACGGGGCTGCCGATCGGGATGTCCTCGCCCGCGCCGAGCCGGGTCAGCAGGGCGGCCAGCCCCGCCTGGAGCACCATGAACAGGCTGCACCCGTGCTCCTGGGCCAGGCCGCGCAGCGCGGTGTGCAGCTCCGCCCCGAGCGCCACGGGGACGGTGTCGCCGCGGTAGCTGCCGCGGGCCGGCCGGGGCCGGTCGGCGGGGATGTCCAGCTGGTCGGGCAGCCCGGCCAGGGCGGCCGTCCAGTGGTCGAGTTCCCGGGCGAGCAGCGAGCCGGGCCCCTCCCCCAGCGCCTCGCGCTGCCACAGGGTGTAGTCGGCGTACTGCGCGGGCAGCGGCTCCCACCGCGGCGCGGCGCCGGAGGTGCGGGCGCGGTAGGCGTGCGCCAGGTCCTCCATGAGCGGGGCGTGCGACCAGCCGTCGGTCGCGATGTGGTGCAGGGTCAGCAGCAGGAGGTGGCGGTCCTCGCCGGTGCGGAACAGATGGGCGTGCAGCGGGGTCTCGTCGGCGAGGTCGAAGCCGCGCAGGCTCTCGGCCGTCATCGCCCCGGGCAGCTCCTCCGCGGTGACGGTGGAGGTGCGCAGCTCGACGCCGGCCGCGTCGCGGACGTCCTGGTACGGCTCCCCGTCGTCGGCGGGGAAGACGGTGCGCAGCGCCTCGTGGCGGCCGGCGACGTCGGCGAGGGCGCGGCGCAGGGCGTCGGTGTCCAGCGCTCCGTCGAGCCGGTGGGCGAGCGGGATGTGGTAGGTCGCGGAGGGGACGTCCTCCATGCGGCTGAGGAACCACAGCCGCCGCTGGGCGTACGAGAGCGGGATCCGGGCGGGGCGCCGGGCGGCCCGGCGCAGCGGCGGGGTCTCCTCGGCGGCGGCGCCGTGGGACTCGGTCCAGCGGGCCAGCGCCGCCGGGGTGGGCGCCTCGAAGAGGCTGCGGACGTCCACCGCGGCGCCGAGGGCGGTGCGGACCCGGCTCACCAGCCGGGTGGCGAGCAGCGAGTGGCCGCCGAGGCCGAAGAAGTCCTCGTCGGCGCCGACCGCCTCCAGCCCCAGCACCTCGGCGAAGAGGGCGCACAGCAGTTCCTCGCGCGGGGTCCGCGCGAGGCGTCCGATGCGGGTACGGGCGCCGGAGGGCGCGGGCAGGGCCTTGCGGTCGAGCTTGCCGTTGGGGGTGAGCGGGAACGCCTCCAGCACCACGACGGCGGACGGGACCATGTACTCCGGCAGCGTGCGGGACAGCCGGGCGCGCACCCGGGCCGGGTCCGCCGCGCAGCCGGGCTCGGGCACGAGGTAGCCGATGAGCCGCCGGTCGCCGGGCCGGTCCTCGCGGATGGTCACGGCGGCCTGGGCGACGCCGTCCAGCGCGCCGAACGCGGTCTCGATCTCGCCGAGTTCGATCCGCACGCCGCGGATCTTCACCTGGCTGTCCACCCGGCCCGCATACTCGACGGCGCCGTCCTCCCGGCGCCGGGCCAGGTCACCGGTGCGGTACATCCGGGAGCCCGGCTCCCCGAAGGGGTTGGGCAGGAAGGACTCCGCGGTGCGGCCGGGGCGGCCCAGATAGCCGTGGGCCAGCTGGACACCGGCCAGATAGAGCTCGCCGGTCTCCCCCAGAGCGGTCTCCCGCAACTGCGCGTCCAGCACGTACACCTGGGTGTTCCACACCGGCCGGCCGATGGGCACGGTGGTGGCGCCCGGCTCGGGGACGCACTCCCAGGAGGTGACGTCCACCGACGCCTCGGTGGGCCCGTAGAGGTTGTGCAGTCCGGCGGTGTCACCGAGCAGCGTGCGGAACCGCTCGGCGAGTTCCAGCGGCAGCGCCTCGCCGGAGCAGATGACCCGGCGCAGGCTGGTGCACTGCGCGGCGGTGGGCTCCTCGGTGAAGAGCTGGAGCATGGAGGGCACGAAGTGGATCGTGGTGATCCGCTCCGTGCGGATGATCTCGCTGAGGTAGCCGGGGTCGCGGTGGCCCTCGGGCCTGGCCATGACCAGCGCCGCGCCGTAGGAGACGGGCCAGAAGAACTCCCAGACGGAGACGTCGAATCCGGAGGGGGTCTTCTGGAGCACCCGGTCGTCCTCGCCGAGCCGGTACTCGGCCTGCATCCAGCTCAGCCGGTTGACGATGCCGCGGTGCGGGACGACGACGCCCTTGGGGTGCCCGGTGGAGCCGGAGGTGTAGATGACGTACGCCGCGTCCTCGCCGTGCACCGGGCGGGCCGGGGCGAACGGCACGGAGGGCTGCGCGGCCAGCAGCCCGCGCGTCTCGTCGGTGTCGAGCACGACGGTGCGCAGGCCCTCGGGGCGCGCACCGGCCGGGATCAGCTCCTCGGCCGCGGTGTGGCTGAGCACCAGCGCGGGGGCGGAGTTCTCCAGCAGATAGGCGATGCGCTCGGCCGGGTAGCCGGGGTCGACCGGCAGATACGCCGCGCCGGCCTTGACCACGGCCAGCAGCGCGACCTGCAGTTCGGTGGAGCGGGGCACGGTGACCGCGACGATCGAGCCCGGCCCGACGCCCGCCCCGGCGAGGAGGTGGGCCAGCCGGTCGGTGCGCTCGTCCAGCTCGGCGTAGCTCAGCCGCTCGCGTTCGTGGACCAGCGCGAGGCGTTCGGGGGTACGGGCGACCTGTGCCGCGAAGAGCCCCGGCAGGGTGGTGGAGGCGTCCGGCAGTCGCACCGTGGTGTCATTCCATTTCACCGTAAATATCCTCCACAGCCCAAGAGTTCACAACGTATAGCGATCGGTACGTCTTCAGCGGATCCGGGCCTGGCCGCTAGCGGTCATGGCCCGCACCGGACAGCCCGTAGCTGCGGGCGGTGCGCGCCCGGAGCGCGAACGGGGTGGTCGCGTCGACCGCGGCCCGGCCGGGCGGCCGGCTCCAGCCCCGGGCGCGGGTCCACTCCTCGGTGCCGGACGGGTCCATGGGGACCGGTCCGGACGCGTCCCGGGAGAGGGTGTCGAGGGCGAGGTTCGCCCGGGTGGTGAGGGCCCACAGCAGGTCCTCCGGGCAGGAGATCCGCACGTCGTCGTCGGTGACGACCACCAGCTTCAGGAAGGAGTGCTGCGCCAGCAGCGACCGGGCGATCCGGGCCGGGGCGGCGTCCCCCTCCGCGCTCTCCTTGCGCACCGCGACGGCCAGCAGCAGCATCCCGCCGCCCGCCGCCGCCTGGTGCAGCTCGCGGACGGCCGCGCCGGGGACGTCCGGCAGCGACAGCCCCGCCGAGAGGGCGCCCGCGATACCCAGGATGTGCGACTGCTCCCGGCCCGGCCCGATGACGGCCTGGTAGACGGGGTCCCGGCGGTGGGTGACGGCGGTGACGGTCAGCACCGGCAGCCCGGTGCGGGAGCGCCCGTCGTAGCCCAGGAACTCCGGGAGCGACCAGCCGCTGCCGGTGACCGTCTCGTCGGCGAGCGTGCCGTCGAGGTACCCCTCCAGCACGATCTCCGACTCCGCCAGCACCGACGCCCCGTCCTGGGTGAGCGCCGGGGCGAGGGCCACCGGCGCGCCGGCGAGGGCGCCCGCGACGGCGAGCTTGTCGAGCCCGGACGGCAGGAAGCGGGTGCCCAGGGCGGAGGCCACCATGGCGGCGGGCGGCACCCCGATGCTGACGGTGACCGGCAGCCGGCGCCCGGCGCCGACGGCTCGTTCGTACAGGGCCCCGAGCTGCCGCCCCGGCACCATCCAGACCGTGAGCCGGGTGCGGTCCAGCACCAGCATCCGGTGCGAGGACAGCGCGGTCTCCCCCGTCTCCGGGTCCTCGGCGCGGACCAGCGCGGCGGTGAGGTACGGCCCGGCGTCCCGCGGGGTGGCGGTGAGCACCGGCAGCCGGCGCAGATCCACCCGGTCGCCGGTGGTCACCCGCTCCCGGCAGGCCGGTTCCGCGACCCGCACCGGAGGCAGCGCCTGCGCCGTGAGCCGCCGGGCGCGCTCGGGCGTGATGCGGTCCGGCAGGCCCGGCAGCCAGCGGCGGAGCCGGTCCTCCGCGCCGTACAGGCCGAGCAGCACCGGCCCCTCGGCCCCCTCGACGGCGGTGTGCAGCACCGCGGGCTCGGGGCGGGAGACGCCGACGGCCGGCACCCCGCCGTGGCGGCGGGCGAAGCGGCCCGCCACCTCGGTACGGGCCAGCGGCGCCGTCTCCCGGAGTACCGCCCCGGGCTCGTGGCCGGCCAGCTCGGCGAGGGCGGCGCGCAGCGACAGCCCGGGAGGGGTGGCCGGCGGCTCGGCGTCCGCCACCGCGGCACCGGGACGCGCCTCCTCGACGGAACACACCGCGTCGGAACACGCCGCGTCGGGACGCGCCGTCTCCTCGGACAGCGCCGCCACCGGACGCGTCCCGCCCTCAGGCCTCACGACCTCCTCCGGCCTCACCGCATCCTCGACGCTCACGACCTCCTCCGGCCTCATCCCGCACGCTCCAGCTCCGCCGCCCAGCCCGGCACGTCGTCCGCCAGCAGCAGCCCCGTGCCGATCAGCAGCGCCCGGTAGCCCGCGCCGAGCAGCCCCCGCGCCTCCTCCGGGGTCCGGATGCCGCTCGCGCTGACCGGCACCGGCGTCCCGGTGGCCAGCACCGCGGGCAGCAGGGCGTGGCTGCGCTCCGGCCCCTCCGGGCCCCGCTCGCGCCGCCGGATGTCCTTGTTGTTGACGGCGACCACGCACCGCTCGCCGTGCACCACGGCGGCGGCCTCCCGTTCGTCCGTCACCTCCACGAAGGGGGTGAGGCCGTGCTCCAGGCAGCTCTCGATGAGCCGCGGCAGCACGGATTTCGGCAGCACGGTGGCGGTGAGCAGCGCGGCGGACGCACCGCGCGCGGCGACGTCGGCGAGCTGCCGCTCCTTGGTGAGGAAGTCCTTGACCAGCACCGGCAGTCCGGTCGCCGCGACGGCCTCGTCCAGCAGTCCGGGGGTGCCGCCGAACCACGACCCGGTGACGACCGAGAGAGCCGGGGCGCCCAACGCCTCGTACTCCCGGACCAGTTGCGCGACCGTCCGGCCGCGGAAGAGGTCGTCGCCGTCGGCGGACCGGCGCTTGAGCTCCATCAGGACCGGCACCCGGGAGGTGCGCAGGGCCTCGCCGAAGCGCCCCGCGGCCGGCGCGCTCATGCCGTGACCTCGTCCCGTACCCGGCCCAGCCGCTGCCACCAGGCGGTGCGGATGGCGTCCACCCGGCGCAGGGTGAGCGAGCCGCCCGGGCCGCGCAGCGCGCTGTCCAGGTCGATCCCGAGCATCCCGGGGTGCCGCAGCACGCTGTCGTACCGTTCGACTCCGGCTTCCGAGAGCCCGCCGGCCAGCAGGAACGGGCGGCCGACCCGCTCCAGTGCCCCGGTGAGCGCGGCCGGGTCCAGCGGCCGTCCGGTGGAGCCGATCCGGCCGTCCGGGCCGACCGAGTCGAAGAGGAAGGAATCCGCCCCGGCCTGCTCGTACGCGCCGATCAGCGGCTCCTCCAGCACCTTGCCGTCCCGGGCGTGCAGCACCTTCACCAGGTGGACCCCGGGCAGCGCGGCCCGGATCCGGCGCACCGTGCCGGGCATCGGATAGCCGTGCAGCTGCACCCGGCGCACACCGGAGGCGGCGACCGCGGCACGCAGCGCCTCGGGGTCCTCCTCCAGCGTGACCAGCACCGGGTCGAGGTGCAGCTGAGCTGCACGGGCGGCCAGCGGGACCAGCCGCTCCAGCGGCAGCTCGGACCTGCCGCCCGGGACGCCGTGCCAGAGCCCGACCTGCTCGACCGGGAACTTCGACAGCCGGCGCAGCTCGTGGTCGGTCACCAGCCCGCACACCTTCAGCAGCACGGTCTCAGCCCTCCTGCCCGCCGGGGACGGGCAGCTGCGCGAGGGAGCGGTCGACCGCGTCCGCGTCGAAGCCGTCGTCCGTGAGCTCCCCGGCGAGGTGGCGCTCGTACGCGCCGAGGTCGAAGTGGCCGTGCCCGGACAGGCCGAACAGGATCACCTGCGAGCGGCCCTCCTCGCGGCAGCGCAGCGCCTCGTCCACGGCGACGCGCACCGCGTGCGTCGACTCCGGCGCGGGCACGATGCCCTCGCTGCGGGCGAACGCGAGCCCGGCCTCGAAGCAGGCGGTCTGCGGCACCGCGCGCGCCTCCATCAGCCCCTCCTCCAGCGCCCGGCTGACCAGCGGCGAGATGCCGTGGTAGCGCAGGCCGCCGGCGTGGATGGGCGGCGGGACGAAGGCATGGCCGAGGGTGTGCATCTTCATCAGCGGGGTGAAGCCGCCGGTGTCGCCGAAGTCGTAGGCCACCCGCCCGCGGGTCAGCGTCGGGCAGGCCTCCGGCTCGGCGGCGATGACCCGCACGGCCTGGCCGCCGCGGAGCTGCCGGCCGAGGAACGGGAAGGCGAGCCCGCCGAGGTTGCTGCCGCCGCCGGCGCAGCCGATCACGATGTCCGGGTAGTCCTCCGCCATGTCCAGCTGGGCCATGGCCTCCTGGCCGATGACCGTCTGGTGCAGCACGACGTTGTTGAGGACGCTGCCGCCCGCGTAGTTGGTGCCCGGGTCGTTCATCGCCAGTTCCAGCGCCTCGGAGGTGGCGATGCCGAGGCTGCCGGGGCAGTCCGGGTCCCCGTCGAGGATCTTCCGGCCGATCTCCGTCTCGGTGGACGGGCTGGGCAGGCAGGTGGCGCCGTACGCGTGCATCAGGGCCCGGCGCTGCGGCTTCTGGTGGTAGCTGACCCGCACCATGAAGACCTTGACCTCGAGGTCGAACAGCGCACCGGCCAGGGCGAGCGAGGAGCCCCACTGCCCGGCGCCGGTCTCGGTCGCCAGCCGCCGGATCCCGGCCGCCTTGTTGTAGAAGGCCTGGGGCACGGCGGTCGACGGCTTGTGGCTGCCGGCCGGGCTGCCGCCCTCGTACTTGTAGTAGATCCGCGCCGGGGTGCCGAGCTTCTCCTCCAGCCGGCGGGCCCGGAAGAGCGGGGACGGCCGCCACTGGGCGTAGATCTGCCGGACCTCGTCGGGGATCTCGATCTCCCGCTCGGTGGACAGCTCCTGCTCGGCGACCTCCTTGGGCATGATCCCGGTCAGGTCGTCGACGGTCGCGGGCTGCCCCGTGCCCGGGTGCAGCAGCGGCTCCAGACCGGGCAGATCGGCGGCGATGTTGTACCAGTGCTCGGGTATGCGCACATCGCTGAGCAGGTACTTCACGGATTTCACGGCGGTGGTCCTCTCGGTGTTCCGGGTGTGTGCGCTCAGCGCGGTGCGGGGGCGGAGCGGGCGTCCGCCTCCAGGGAGCCGGGCACGAAGCGCGCCGCGGCGGGCCCGGTGAAGATCCCCGGGTGCTCCCGGCGCAGCCCGTCGAGCACCCGGTCGTACGGGAGGTCGTCGAACTCCCCGTGCTCCTGCAGGAACTCCATGTGGGCCCGGCCGTTCTCGTCGTACGGGTGGTGCAGGCTGTCGTCCCGGCCGTCGAACTCCAGCGGGCTGATGCCGTACAGCCGGCACAGCAGCCGGTTGAAGACCGGGGTCGCCCGGATCCAGCGGCCCAGGTGGAGGGAGGTGAGGGCGTGGTAGTGGAAGACCTCGCCGCCGATGAACTCCCGTACCGCCTCGGAGGAGAGGTGGTTGCGCACATCGGTGAGCACGATCCGGGCCGGTATGTCCACGGCCCGCAGCGCGGAGACGTAGAGCACCGACTTGTGCAGACACATCCCCTTGCCGGCCTTGAGCACCTGTGAGGCGGTCAGCCCCTCGCGGGAGAGGTCGGCGCCGTAGATCTCGTAGCGGATCCGGTCGCGCACGGCGTAGTAGAGCTTCACCGCGCGGTCGCGGGGGTCCTGGCCGCCGTCGGGCAGTACCTCCGCGACGAACCGCCGGATCTCCGGGGAGTCGTGGTCGAGGAAGGCGGTGCTGCTGAGCGAGGGTGCGAACTCCATGCGGGTACCCCGTCCGGTCGGAAGGTGGAGGCCGTGGCGCGGAAGCGGTCACAGGCCCAGGGCGGCGGCGATGCGGGAGGACTGGATCTCGGAGGTGCCCGAGTAGATCGTCCCGCCGACCGCGTTGCGCAGCTCCTGCTCCAGGCCGTACTCGGCGGTGTAGCCGTTGCCGCCGAAGACCTGTACGGCGCTGAGCGCGGAGGCCAGGTTCGCCTCGCTGACGACGCGCTTGGCGATCGCCAGGTCGGTGGTGACCGACTGCCCCGCGGTGAGCTTCTGCGCGGTGTCGTAGAGCCACTTGGACGCGGTCTCCACGCCGATCTTCATGTCAACGATCTTGTGAGAGACGGCCTGGAAGTCGCCTATCGGCTGCCCGAAGGCGGTGCGCTTCCGGGCGTACTCGACACAGCGCTCCATCCGCTGCCGCATCTCGCCCAGCACGACCGCGAAGGAGCAGAGGATCTCCCACTTCATGACGTGGTCGAGGATCAGGAAGCCGGTGCCGGGCCGCCCGACCAGCGCGGACGCGGGCACCCGGCAGTCGTCGAGGAACAGCTCGCACAGCGGGGAGGACTTCAGCCCCATCTTGGCGATCGGTGTGCCGAACTCCAGCCCGGGGGTGTCCCGTTCCACGGCGAACACGCTGAGCCCCAGCGGGCCCGCCGTGGGGTCCGTCCGGGCGTAGACCATGACCAGCCCGGCCACCGGCCCGTTGCTGACGAACGCCTTGGAGCCGCGCAGCACATAGCCGTCGCCGTCGCGCACCGCGCTGGTGCGCATGTTCAGCGCGTCCGAGCCGACGTCCGGTTCGCTGATGGCGTGGGCGCCGATCAGCGAACCGTCGCAGACCTTCGGGAGGTACCGCCGCTTGGCCTCCGCGGAGCCGAAGCGCTGCAACGGCACCCCGGTGGAGGCCAGATGGGTGGTGACGGAGAAGTTCAGGCCGCCGTTGCGGCAGCCGTACCCCAGCCCCTCCAGCATGTACATGGTGGTGAGCAGCGACTGCCCGAGCCCGCCCCACTCCTCGTCGAACGGCAGCCCCAGCAGTCCGCTGTCCGCCGCCGCGGCCCAGGGCCCGCGCGGGAATTCGGCGTCCGCGTCGTAGCGCAGATGCTCCTCGCCCAGGCGGGCGAACCACGGCGTGAGGCCTTCGCGCAGCTCGCGCTGCTCCCTGGTCCATTCGATCACTGCTGCTCCTGTGGTGGGGGCCAGGCCGGCCGCGTGCTCAGTAGTGGGAGGCGGCGTCGTCGCCGAGGGAGTGCCGCTCGTCGCCGCGCAGCGCCGGGGAGAAGACGCAGATCAGCCGCAGGTCCTCCTCCGGATGGGCGATCAGCCAGTGCGCGTCGTTCCGGTCGAGGGCGTAGAGGGTGCCGGGGCTCACCGGCGTGCTGTTGCCGGCCATGTCGACGACCTCGCCGCGGCCCGAGATGCAGTAGCAGGCCTCGAAGTGGTTCTTGTACTCCAGCAGGGACTTGGTGCCCGCGCTGACCAGGGTGTCGGTGACGGTGTAGCCCATGCCGTCGTCCGCGACGAGGAACCGGCGGCTCAGGCCGTTCCCCCACTCGACGCAGGGCACTTCATCAAGCTGACGGACAATCATGCGTTCCTCCCGTTGGTGCTCGGCGACGCGGCGTCCCGCGCCGCGGATCGCAGCAGATCTCGTACGAAGTGCTCGGCCGCGGCCACCGGGTCCCGCCCGGCCAGCTGCGCCTCCTCCAGCCGGCCCACCAGGGCGGTGCCGACGATCGCGGCGTCCGCGCCCAGCCGGCCCATCGCCCGCACGTCGGCGGCGGTACGGACCCCGAAGCCGACCGCGACCGGGGCGACGCCCGGCCGGGCGAGACCGGCCAGGACGGGCCGCAGGGCCTCCGGGTCGGGGGCGGCGGATCCGGAACGCCCGTAGTGGGCGACGAGGTACAGATAGGCGGAGGCCGAGCGCGCGGCCTCCTCCCGCACCGCGGGCGGGGACGAGGCGTAGCAGGTCGCCACCGTCGGCAGGCCCGCCTCCCGTGCCGCCTCCGCGCAGCGAGGACGGGCCAAGGGGGGAGCACCGTGGACGAGAACGGCGTCCGCCCCGGCCTCCCGCACCTGCCGCATGAAGGGCTCCGGCCCCGCCGGGCGCACGGTGTGCCGCCAGTCGGCGAGCAGCGCGACCCGGGTGTGCCGCAGCCGGGGGCGCACCCGCGCCAGCATCCCCAGGGCGGCCGCCAGGTCCGTGCCGCGGTCCAGGGCCCGGCGGGCGGAGCGCCGGATGACGGGCCCGTCGGTCACCGAGTCCGGGAAGGGCACGGCCAGTTCGAGGCAGTCGACGCCCAGCCCGTCCAGCCGGAGCAGCAGTTCCTCGAAGCGTTCCGGCGGGCCCGGATCGCCCGCGTTCAGGAAGACCGCCAGCCCGGGGTCGCCCGGGCCCCGGCCGGGGAAGAACGGCCGCGGCGCGGGCGGCGCGGCGCGGGTGTCAGCCATGGACCATCACCGCCGGGGGCGCGGCACGGTGCGCCCGCAGCCGCTCCACCAGGTCCACCGCGGCCCCGGAGGCCATGGCGTCCCGGGCCGCGTCCAGGGCCGTGGACCACTCGGCGTACGCGCCGGAGGCGACGGCCGCGGCGGCGGCGTTCAGCCGGATGGACTCCACGGCGGCGCGCGGCCCCCGGCCCGCGAGCAGTTCCCGCAGCTGGGGGCCGGGCGGGGTGCCCTCGGCGGCCGGCGCCAGATCGGCCAGGGTGCCGGGCCCGAAGTCGGCCCCCTCCGGGGCGAGCACCCGCGGGGCCCCGCCGTCCACGCCGATCCGGTTCTCCGCGAAGCTCACCAGCTCGTCCACGCCGAGCCCGTTGTGCACCAGCCACAGCTGCCGCCCGCCGACCGCCCGCAGCGCGGCCAGTTCGGTCAGGACGGGCAGCACCCGCGGGTCCGCGACCCCGGTCAGCTGCGCGGTGACCGGCAGCCGGGGCAGGAACGGCCCCAGGGTGTTCACCGCCCGGCCCACCTGCTTGATCCCGAACGGCATGATGCCGCGGGCCAGCAGGGTCAGCTCGCGCGGGTAGACGAACGGCCCGGCGAACACCACGCCGTACCGCTCCAGCATGTCCTCGCACTCCGGGTACGAACCGGCGAGCGGGACGCCGAGCCGCTCCAGGATGTCCACCGAGCCGTAGCGGCTGGTGTAGCCGCGGGAGCCGGACTTCACCACCCGGGCCCCGGCGGCGGCCGCGACCAGACACGCCGCGGTGGAGAGGTTGAAGGTGGGCGGCCCGCCGCCGGTGCCCACCACGTTCACCGTGCCGGACCAGGAGCCGCCGGCCCGCGGGGCGCGGGCGTCCAGCGACCGGAGGAGGGCGTCGAGCGTGCCGGCGTCCGGCAGCGCCGTCGACAGGGAGGCCAGTACCGCGAGCGCCTCGCCCTGCGCCGTGGCGCCCGACTCCAGCCGGTCCCAGAAGTCCGTCCACGGCTCCGCCCCGGTCACCGGCTCGCGTGCGGTGAGCGCGGGCAGCAGCCGGGACCGGGTCACCGCCCCTCCGGTGCCAGCGCCTTCGGGGCGCAGAACGCGTCGATGGCCGCGACCGTACGGAAGTTGTCGGGCGCGATGTCCAGGGTGTCCATGTCCAGACCGAAGGTGCTCTCCAGCCAGCTCACCAGGGTGAGCAGCCCGAGGCTGTCGATGACACCGTTCGCCAGCAGGTCGTAGTCGTCGGCCAGTTCGTCCGGCGTGATGTCGAGTGCGTACTCGTCGATCAGGAAACGCTTGATCTGTTCGGTGCGCGTCATGGCCTCTCCCCTTGCAATGCGTGTTCGTACGTGTGCGGTGCGCGGTGCGCGTCAGTCCCCGGCCGGGGCCGGGACGGGACGGGCCACCAGCGCGCGGTCGACCTTTCCGGTCGAGGTGCGGGGCAGCGGGGCCTCGGCCCACGCGACCGTGGACGGGACCGCCGCCCGCGGCAGCCGCTGCGCCAGGTACTGGCGCAGCGACAGGTTGTTGAGCCGGGATCCCTCGGCGCGGCGCACCACGGCGTGGAGCCGCTTGCCGGCCCGCTCGTCCGGCAGCGCGAGCACCGCGGCCTCGACGATCTCCCGGTGCGCGGAGAGCGCCGCCTCCACCTCCGCGGTGTTGATCCGCACCCCGCGGACCTTGACGACGAAGTCCCGGCGGCCCTCCAGGGTCAGCGTCCCGTCCTCGTGGCGCCGCACCAGGTCACCGGTGCGGTACCAGGGCACCGGGCCGTCGTCCGGCCCGGCGACGAACGGGCTCTCCGCCGGGCCCGCGACCAGGTATCCGGTCGCCTGGAAGGGGGTGCGGACGACGAGTTCGCCGCGCCCCGGCCCCCGCAGCACCGACCCGTCGTCGGCCCGCACCCAGGCCTCGGCCCCCGGCACCGGCTCCCGGCCGAGCGGCAGCGAGCCGTACGGCATCGGGCCGGCGGGGTCGATCTCGTGCACGAAGCTGTCGTTGGTCTCGGTGCAGCCGTAGACGTTGTGGAAGCGGGCCCCGGGAAAGAGCTCCGGCAGCGCGGCGAACGCCCGCGGCGCCATCGCCTCCCCGGTGACCAGCACATGCCGCACCGAGCCGAAGTGCGCCCCGGTGCGGGCGAGCAGGTCGTACAGCAGCGGCACGCCCTGGACCAGGTCCACCGGGCGGGCCTGCAGCGTCTCCTGCAGATGGGCGGGGTTGCCGGCGAGCCCCTGGTCGACGAGGGACACGCAGCCGCCGCTGCCCAGCGTCGCCCAGATGTCGAGCAGACACAGATCGAAGTTGAGCGGCGCGTGGCTGAGCACGGTGCTCTCCGGCGTGAGGCCGAAGTGCTCCGCCGCCCAGCCGGTGAACCGGTCCACCGCGCCGAAGGACAGGGGTACGACCTTGGGCAGCCCGGTCGATCCCGAGGTGGTCAGCAGCAGCGCGGTGTTCCCCGGGTCCCCGTCGAAGGTCGCGGGCTCCCCCGCCGGCCCGGCACCGGAGCGCACGGCCGTGCCCGCGACCAGCTCCTCCGGATCGGGCAGCCGCTCCGCGCCGGTCGCGGAGAGCAGCGCGGTCAGCGCCTCCTCCCCCAGCTCGGGCGAGACCAGCAGCAGCGGCCGGCGCACCAGCAGAGCGCCGAGCACCACCGCCACCGCCGCGGGCGACTTGGCGGCCACCAGCGCCGCCGGGCGGACCGGGTCCCCGGCCGGCTCCCGGCCGTCCCGGGGCCCGAGCCCGGCCGCCGCGGTGGCGGCCAGGCCCAGGAGCTCCCGGTACGTCGTCGTCCTGCCGTGCCCGAACAGGGCGGGCGCGTGCGGGTTCAGCCGACCGTGCCGGAGCACGCGTCGGGACAGTGAAATCTCCATCGTGGGTCCTTCTCGGCACGGCGTGCGACGCGAATGACGGATTCCGAATTCACCGCGGAACGCAAAAGCGAAGAGTTCTCACGGAATTCGAACGGCCTTTTCTCCGCCCCCGCGGAGCGACCGGGAAGACTTACGGACAACCGAGTTCCCGCCGGGGGAACTCAGCCCCACTCGAAGTCGTTCTCCGCCAAAAGCGCATCGGCCTGCGCCGCAACCTGTGACATCCCCTGTGCCGAGGCCGTACCGGCCGGACCCACGCCGACGATCAGCACGACACACCCCCCGACGACTCCGCGCACCACGCGTCTTGCCGCGCTCTTGGTGCCGCGTCCCCCCGCAGTCGTGTGCACTCCGAACCACCCCCGGTAATCCAACATTGAACGAAACATCCGCTGGAGCGGAGTTTCCCTGACAAAGAGACTCCCCGGCCGACAGCCCCGCGTAAAGTGAAAGTGCCTGGCCGCAGGCTGCCATGGCGCACAGCGGACAGCGGCCCCGCTCCTTCCGCTTAGCCTCTGGAAAGGGGTTGCTGTGGACCTGGGTAAGGACAGAACCTCACTGGCTCGTCTCTACCGCAGCATGCTGAATGAGCCCGCCCTGGGCATGGAGGAAGTACGCCGACGTACGGGGCTCGACGAAGAGGAATTCGCCGAGGCCACCCGGCTGCTCCAGGAGATCGGCGTGCTCTCCGACGACGGCTCGGGCCGCATGACCACCGTGTCCGTGGAGAAAGCGCTCGCCAGACTCACCCTGCGCGCCGAGGAATCGGCCGAGGGCTGGCTGGCGGAGTCCGTACGGCTCCGCAAGGCCATCCGGCTGCTCTCCACCGAACTCGCCGACCAGTACCACAGCCAGGCCAGTCTCGCCTCCGCCGAACTGATCATCGGCATGGAGAACATCTCGGCATCCCTGGAGAGCACCTCCGAGGTCGCCGAACACGAAGTCCTCAGCATGCACCCCGGCCCCGTCGTCGAGAGACGCACGCCCGCCCGCATCGCCCGCAACGCCCGGGCCATCGAACGCGGCGTCGTCATGCGGACCATCCACCTCGCGTCGACCTCCCGCACTCCCCACGGAGTCCGCTACTTACGCGAACTGGAGGAGATCGGCGCCGAGGTGCGGCTGGCCACCACCATCCCGTTCCGGCTGATCGTCGTCGACAACTCGATCGCCTTCACCCCCGCCCCGGGCATCGAGGGCCAGACCGCCGCACTGGTCACCCGCGGCCCCCTCATCACCCACCTGCTGCGCCTGGTCTTCGAACACTGCTGGCACAGCGCGGCCCTCCTCTCCGCCGACACCCCCGCACCACCGGCCGACACCCCGCTCGACGCCCAGCAGGCCTCGGTCCTGCGCCTGCTCAACGCGGGCCTGAAGGACGAGGCCATCGCCCGCGAACTCGGCGTCTCCATCCGCACCCTGCGCCGCATCACCGCCGACCTCATGGACAAACTGGGCGCCACCAGCCGCTTCCAGGCCGGCGTCCGCGCCCAACAACTCGGCTGGCTCGGCTGACCCACACCGGCGCGACAGGCCAAGGCACCAGGCGCGCGACAGGAAGCAAGACAAACGACAAGGCGTGGGACCACAGGACCGGGCAAGGACAGCAGCGCGCCACGACGGTCCGAGGGCGGTCCGGACGCAAGCGCGCCCGGTGCCGCAGGACGGCTGGGTGAACGCAAGGGCCCGGTGCCGCAGGACGGCTGGGTGAACGCAAGGGGGTGGGGCCACCGGGCGGGGTGGTCCGGACGTAAGGGGGTGGGGGCGCAGGGGTAGGGGTTCCGGAAACTTCCGTGTATTTGTGGGCCCCCAGGGCCCGTAAATATGCGTTCCGGAACCCCCCCCCCCGGGGGCCCCCCCCCCCAAACCCCCCCCCCCCCCCCCCCCCCAAAAAAC